>JABFRY010000142.1 GCA_013140955.1 Acidobacteriota bacterium | reverse complement strand
CTCCTGCTCGGCCGCGGCGCCGCTCCCCGGTTGAGCAGGTCCTGCAACTCGTCACGGTTCGACGACGCGTTGAGCGCCGTGTCGAGCGTGATCTGCCGGCGCATATGGAGCGTCGCCAGTGCCTGGTTCATCGTCTGCATGCCCACCTTCTCCTGCCCGGTCTGCATCGACGAGTAGATCTGGTGGATCTTGTCCTCGCGAATCAGGTTCCGGATGGCGGGCGTCGGCACCATGATCTCCAGCGCGCAGACGCGCCCGCCGCCGGTCTTGGGCAGCAGGGCCTGACACACGATGCCTTCGAGCACGAGCGAGAGCTGCGTCCGGATCTGGCTCTGCTGGTGCGCCGGGAAGATATCGATGATGCGGTTGATCGTCTGCGCGGCCGAGTTCGTGTGCAGCGTGCCGAACGTCAGGTGGCCCGTCTCCGCGATCCGCAGCGCGGACTCGACGGTCTCGAGGTCGCGCATCTCACCGATGAGGACGATATCGGGGTCCTCGCGCAGGGCCGCGCGCAGGGCGTTGGTGAAGCTCTGCGTGTCGCTGTGCACCTCGCGCTGGTTGACGATGCAGCCCTTGTGCGGGTGGATGTACTCGATCGGGTCCTCGATCGTCAGGATGTGGTCGCTGCGCTCGGTGTTGATCTTGTCGATCATCGCAGCCAGCGTCGTGGACTTGCCGCTGCCGGTCGGTCCCGTGACCAGCACCAGGCCGCGTGGCCGTTCGGCCAGCTTGGCGAGCACCGCCGGCAGGCCCAGTTCCTGGAAGCTGCGCACCTTGTCCGGAATGAGGCGATAGACGGCGCCGACCGAGCCCCGCTGGTTGAACATGTTGCAGCGGAAGCGGGCGAGCCCCTTGATGCCGAACGAGAAGTCGAGTTCCTGCGTCTCCTCGAACCGCTTCTTCTGCGAGTCCGTCAGGACCGAGTACGCCAGCTGCTTGGTGTCGGCCGGCGCGAGGAACTCCGCCTCGAGGCGCACGAGATGGCCGTGCACGCGCACCTGTGGCGGGGAGTTGGTCGTGAGGTGCAGGTCGGACCCGTCGAGTTCGACGGTCTTCTTCAGCAGTTCAGGCAGTGTCATCGCGGGATCGCTCCTGGGTGTGTTCCGTCGGTCTCACGGGCCACGGCGCCTACTTCACCGTCTCGCGGACCACTTCCTCGATCGTGGTCATGCCGGCCCTCACCTTGATCAGCCCGCTTCGCCGGAGGGTGATCATGCCTTCCTCGATCGCCTTGCGCCGCAGCTCCAGCGCCGAGGCGCCAACGAGGACCAGCTCGCGCAGTTCCTCGGTGACGTCCATCACCTCGTAGAGGCCGACGCGGCCCTTGTAGCCGCTGTTGTTGCACTTCTCGCATCCAGCGCCCTTCTGGGGCACCACGCTGCGCGCCTCCTCCTCGGTGAACCCGGCCTGGACGAGGGCGGCCTCGGGCAGCGGGTGCGGCACCTTGCAGTGGGAGCAGATGCGGCGCACGAGGCGCTGGGCGCAGATCAGGTTCAGCGAACTGGCCACCAGGAAGGGCTCGATGCCCATGTTCATGAGGCGGTTCACGGTGCTCGGGGCGTCGTTGGTGTGGAGCGTCGAGAGCACCAGGTGGCCGGTCAGCGCGGCCTTGACGGCGATCTCGGCGGTCTCGAAGTCGCGGATTTCGCCGACGAGGATGATGTTGGGGTCCTGGCGCAGGAAGCTGCGCAGGGCGGCGGCGAAGTTCAGGCCGATGTTCTCGCGCACCTGCACCTGGTTGACGCCCATCAGGTTGAACTCGACCGGGTCCTCGGCGGTCATGATGTTCGTGTCGATGGTGTTGATGCGGGAGATGGAGGAGTACAGCGTGTTGGTCTTGCCCGACCCGGTGGGGCCGGTGACGAGCACCATGCCCCAGGGCTTCTGGATGGCGGCCTCGAACCTGACCAGCGACTCGGACTCGAAGCCGAGACGCGTCATGTCGAGCATCAACTTGTCCTTGTCGAGCAGACGCATGACGATCTTCTCGCCGAAGAGCGTCGGGAGGCAGGACACGCGGAAGTCGATGTCCTTGGTCTCTCCCTGATCCTGGAAGCGGATCTTGATGCGCCCGTCCTGCGGCAGCCGCTTTTCCGCGATGTCGAGCTTCGACATGATCTTGATGCGGGAGGTGATGGCGTCGCGGAACTTCATGGGCGGCGTCATCACGTGGTAGAGGATGCCGTCGATGCGGTAGCGGACCCGAAGCTCCTTCTCGTAGGGCTCGATGTGGATGTCGCTGGCGCCCTTCTGGATGGCCGACATCAGGACGACGTTGACCAGCTTGATGATGGGCGCTTCCTCGCCCTGCTTGGCCAGCATCTCGGCGCTGATCTCTTCGAAGTCCTCGAGGACCTCGACCTCGCCGGCACCGTTCGGCGAGAGCATGGGCATTTCGCTGAGCGCCTTGCTGGCCACGTCGAGCGCGCTCTCGCTGCCGCCGCCGCTCGCGCTGAGGGCAGCCGCCTGGGCCGCCTTCGAGTAGTACTTCTGGATCGCGTCGGCAACGGCGGTCTCCGACGCCACGACCGGTTCCACGTTGCAGCCCGTCATGAACTTGATGTCGTCCATGGCGAACACGTTGGTCGGGTCGGTCATCGCGATCGTCAGCGTCGCGCCGGAACGCGAGAGCGGGACGATCTGGTACTTCTGGGCCGTTTCTGCGGGGACGAGCTTGATGACGGTGGGGTCGATGTCGAAGCCGGAGAGGACGATGGAGGGCACGCCGTACTGGCGGCTCAGGAGGGCGGTGATCTCCTCGTCCCGGACGAATCCGAGCTTGACGAGATTGAAGCCGAGCTTGCCCCCATGCTGGCGCTGGTGGTTGAGCGCCTCCTGGAACTGCTCGGGCGTGATGCGCTTCTCCTTGAGAAGCAGTTCACCGATACGGACTGCCATGTCGTATTGAGCCCGACCAGCGGCCCGGCTCTCGCCGCGTGCAGCCCACTGGCCCCCGTCAGAAGGACACCCTGGACGCGACACCCCAGCCGCGCTCGTCGCGCGACCCGCCGCGTATCACATGTCCCTCGAGATACATTCCCGCGCGAACCGCCACGCTCATGCCGGCCGTGACGCTCCGCTCCCGAAGTCCCGTCGTATTGACCCGGGCGCCGGCCCGGAGTCCGAGTCGGCGCGCCAGCAGCCACTGCTCGCCGCCGACCGCCACCACCCGTCGTGGTCCGGTGGCCGAGTCGTACACCCGCATATCGGCGTCAACGGCCAGCGTCATCGGCGGACCGCCCATCGCCCCGCCGTCGAAGGCGGCTCCCACCCGCACCTGACGTGGAAGCTCCACCCCGCCCAGCGAGGGCTGGGTGACGTTGCGTACCAGCAACCCCGCCCGCAGGGGACCGGCCGTGGCCATCACCCCTACGTCCAAATCGGCCGTTCCCGACGCGACCGCAGGTCCCCCGGCGTCGTGCGCGGCGTCGAGCTGGTCCGCCACTGCACGGTCCGTCACGACGCTGCGGCGAACGGCGCCCCGCACGTACTTCACGGTCGCCCCGGCATGCACCCCCGGCAGCACGGTCTGGACGAGCGTGGCCCCCAGCTGCCACGCGGTGAGCGAACGGACGGGGGTCCCCTCCTCTTGTCGGACGACGGAGCCGGCGCCTGTAGAGCGCGCGGGAACCTCGGTCACGCGGAAGCGGTGGAGGCTCAGGCCGAGCGCCGGCGTGACGAGGGCAAACGACCCGGCGCCCACCCTCGTCGCGGGGTGGCCGCCCGCAGTCTCGGTCGTCGCTCCGGAGAGGCTGGCGTCGACGAAGGGACCCGTCGCCAGGCCGGCCGGGTTCCACCAGGTGGCGCTGCTGTCGTTGGCCACTGCGACGAAGGCACCGCCCATGCCGAGGGCCCGGATGCCGGTGGACTCGACGACCTGGGAGGCGGCCGGCACGGCGCCGAGGAGAGCCAGGGCGCAGGATGACAGGAGGACGCTGCGGAGTCTGAGCATCGTGATTCGCCGGGAGAGTGGTGCCGTTACGGGCAGTCGGTGGCAGGGAACCAATCGAACGTGCCATCGTATCAGGGCGCCGGAGCCCGACCGCCCGCCGCACAGCGGGACGAGGGGTCGGCAGAGGAGGATGCAGGCGTGACTCGACGACGGTGGCTCGTCCTGGGGATGCTCGTGGTGCTGCTGGCTGGTGGCGGGGCCCTGGCGGCCTGGCTGCGGCAGCCCATCCCGCCCGAGGTGGGCGTGGAGGTCATCCGCACCCGTGACCTCGAGGCCATCGTCGCCGCCTCGGGCACGATTCAACCTCAGCGCCAGGTGAACGTCTCGGCGAACGTCATGGGGCGGGTGACACGTCTCGCCGTCGAGGAAGGCCAGGCCGTGAAGGCCGGCCAGTTCCTGCTCGAAATCGATCCCCAGTCGCTCGAGGGACAGCTGGCCCGGGGCGAGGCCAGTGTCGCGGCGGCCAGGTCGGCCCTGGCGCAGGCGGCCACGGGCGTCGAGCAGTCGCGCGCCAGCCTTGCCCTGGCCCGGCAGAACCTGCGGCGGCAGGACGAGCTCTGGAAGGAGGGGTTGACGACGCGGGAGGCATGGGAGCGCGCACAGAACGAGGTGGCCCTGGCCGAAGCGACCCTCAAGACCCGGGAGCAGGAAGTGCAGACGCGGGAGCAGCAGATCCTGCAGGAGCAGGCGAGCCTGGCAACGACCCGCTACAACCTGAGCCAGGTCATCATCGCGTCCCCGATGGACGGCGTCGTGACCCGTCGGAACATCGAGCAGGGCGAGAACGTGGTCGTCGGCACGATGAACAACGCGGGTACGGTGCTGGTCACCATCGCCGACATGTCGGTCATCGAGGCGGAGGTGGAGGTGGACGAGACCGACATCCCGAACGTCTCCCTGGGCCAGCAGGCGCGGGTGACCATCGATGCCGTCCCGGACCGCGAATTCCGCGGCCGGGTCACCGAGATTGGCAACAGCCCGATCCAGCAGTCCGGCACGCAGGCCACCGGCCAGCGGCAGGCGACGAACTTCAAGGTGGTCGTGACGCTCGACGAGGAGGTGCCGAACGTCCGGCCCGGCTTCACGTGCACCGCTGAGATCGCCACGGCGACACGGCAGAACGCCGTCGCCGTGCCGATCCAGGCGCTCACCGTCCGGGACATGCTCTACGCGGCCGACGGGAGCCTCGTGCGCGAGCCGCCTCCGCCCCCGCCACGGCGGTTCGAGACCACCGGGCAGGCAGAGCCTCCCGCGGCACGCGTCCCGCCGGAGCCCGCCGACGGTCAGGAGCGGCGCGAGGCGGAGGGCGCGTTCGTGTTCCGCGACGGACGCGCCGTGTTCACGCCGGTTCGGACCGGGGTGGCCGGAGAGCGCTACTTCGAGGTCCTGGAGGGCATGCAGGCCGGCGACCAGGTCGTGACGGGGCCGTTCAATACGGTGCGGTCACTGGCCGACGGCGCGGCGGTCCGCCTCGAGGAGCGCCAGGCGGCGCCATGAACGACGGCCACGCGACGGGCGGCCAGCGAGCCATCTGAGATTCCCATGGCACAGGTCCTCGAAAGCGTACACATCGCGCTCCAGGCCATCTGGGCCAACCGGCTGCGCTCGTTCATGACAGTGCTCGGCAACATCGTGGCCGTCACCTCGATCGTGACGGTGGTCTCGCTCATCCAGGGCATGAACGAGATGGTCTCGGACGCGATCATCTCGGACGTCGGTGCCGATGCCTTCACGATCCAGCAGTTTCCGCCCATTGCCCGGACCGACGAGGATCTGGAGCGCGCACGCGGCAATCCGCGGCTGACGCTCGAGGAGGCCGACGCGATCCGGCGGTTCGGTGGCGCGATCGATGTCGTGATGGCGCAGGCGCAGCAGCGTGGGCGTGTCACCTACCGCGCGCAGGTGCTCGAGAACCTGCAAATCCAGGGGGTGACGCCCGAGTACGTGAACTTCTCGGCCTTCGACGCCGAGCGAGGGCGCCTCATGAGTCCCGTCGAGGTCGAGCGCAGCAGCCCGGTGGCCCTCATCGGCTGGGGCACCGCCGACCTGCTCTTCGGGGAGGCCACGCCGCTCGACAAGACGATTCAGATCGAAGGCGTGCACTTCCGGGTCGTCGGGGTGAGTGCGCCCAAGGGCGCCATCTTCGGCAACTCCCAGGACGAGTTCGTCGTGATCCCCCTCGGCAGCTTCGTGCGGCTGTTCGGCGCCCGACCGTCACTGTCGATTCTCGTCAGGCCCTCCAGTCCGGAGCAGCTCGACGATGCCATGGACGAGGCGACGGTCGCCCTCCGGGTGCAACGGCGGCTCGAGGCGCGCGCCGAGGACGACTTCGGCATCTTCACCTCCGACACGCTCCTGGGCATCTACGAGCAGGCCACCACCGGGATCTTCGTCGTCCTGGTGGGTATCGTCGGCCTGTCGCTGGTCGTCGGCGGCATCGTGATCATGAACATCATGCTGATGGTCGTGAGCGAGCGGACGCGCGAGATCGGACTCCGCAAGGCGCTCGGCGCCAAGCGCCGGGACATCATGTCGCAGGTCCTCACCGAATCGATCACGCTCTCGACCGTGGGCGGGGTGGCCGGCATCGCGCTCGGGTGGGTCCTGGCGCAAGCCATCGCCGCGGTCTCTCCCCTGCCTGCCCGCCTGGAACCGTGGTCCATCGTCCTTGGCATCGGCATCGCGGCGGCCGTGGGCCTGTTCTTCGGCCTGTATCCGGCGTCCCGGGCGGCCAGCCTGAGCCCGATCCAGGCCCTGGGCCGGGAGTGACGCCGTGAGACGCGAACTGCTCCCAGAGTCCGGCCTTCGGCGTCGCGTTGCGGCTGCCGTGGTGTCCAACCTTGTAGAAAGTCGTGCCCGCCAGCAGTTCACGGTACTGCGGATTCGCGAGCGCATATTG
>JABFRY010000432.1 GCA_013140955.1 Acidobacteriota bacterium | reverse complement strand
AGCGCTTCGGGACGAGCGGCGCGCCAGGGGAGTCGTCTGGCATGCCAGCCCACAGGCGTTCCCTCGGGGAGCAGCGGTCGGCGGCTGCCCGCCCGCCCGGCCCGTGCTCGGCCTTCTAATACTTGGATCTAAAAATATTGGAAATGAAAGATTTCAGTTGCAATAGTTAGCTGAGTGTTGTCTCCTTCCGCAGCCACGGATGCTCGTGCGTGCGGGGCCCCTCGCCAGACGGGCGGGCTCCGTGCCTGCTACTACCTACAAGGAGGCACGTCGATGCGGAGTCTTTCCAGGTTCGTCGCCGCCCTCGTCTGGGCGGCGGTGCTCCTCGCGCCGTCCCTGGTCCTTGCCCAGGCATCGATCACCGGCACGGTGCGAGACACGTCCGGCGCGGTGCTGCCAGGCGTCACGGTCGAAGCGGCCAGCCCGGTGCTGATCGAGAAGATCCGCACGGTGGTCACCGACGGCAGCGGCCGGTTCCAGATGGTCGATCTGCGGCCAGGCACCTACACGGTGACGTTCACGTTGCCCGGCTTCAACACGGTGCGGCAGGACGGTGTGACGCTGGCGGGGTCGGCGGCTGTGTCGGTGGATGCGGACATGCGGGTGGGCGCGCTCGAGGAGACCATCACGGTCACCGGCGAGGCCCCGGTCGTCGATACGCAGACGCTGACGCAGCAGGCCGTGATGAACGCGGACACGATCGACGCGCTGCCGAGCGCCCGCAACTACTTCGGGCTGGCGCGCATGATTCCGTCCACGGTGGGCGGCGGCAACGACGTGGGGGGCTCGGCGATCCAGGACGTGGGCCAGAGCGTGCGCGTGCACGGTAGCCGCAACCAGGATCAGCGCATCACGATCAACGGCGTGAACACGATGACGCTGCAGGCGGGCGGCAACATCGGCGGGCAGACGCCGGACGTGGGCTCGGCGGCGGAGATCACGGTGGATACGACGTCGCTCGGCGCGGACCTGCCGACCGGCGGTGTGCGCGTGAACTTCATCCCGAAGGACGGCGGCAACACGTTCGCCAACTCCACCTTCGTGAGCTTTGCGGGCGAGAGTCTCGCGGGCGACAACTTCTCGCAGGAACTGCAGGACGCCGGGCTCGGCACCCCGAACCAGCTGCTGCACACCTTCGACCTGAACGAGTCGTTCGGCGGTCCCATCCAGCGCGACAAGCTGTGGTTCTGGTTCTCCACGCGCTTCAACGACGTGGCAAGCGAGGCGCCCATCTTCCTCAATGCCAATGCGTTCAACGTGAACGAGTGGCTGTACGTGCCGGACACGAGCAGCCCGGCGGTGGCCAAGGGCCAGCAGAGCAACAACAGTATCCGGCTCACGTGGCAGGCGACGCCGCGCAACAAGTTCGCAGGCACGTTCAAGGCCGACAAATGGTGCAACTGTCCCAGCGACATCAGTGCCACCCGCTCGCTCGAAGCGGGCCGCGATCGGCGGTTCCCGCGCCTGATGCAGCAGCACGCCGAGTGGACCTCCCCCGTGACGAACCGGTTGCTGGTCGAGGCCGTGGGCATGATGCTGTTCGAGCGCTGGGGCAACATGCACCTGCGCGAGTCTACAGGGTCGATCACGGCGGCGCAGGCCGCCATCGTGCCACAGCTCATCTCGGTGACCGAGCAGAGCAACAATCTCGCGTACCGCACGCGCGTGAACTACAACAACACGGCCGTGCCCAGTCTCACCTACCGCGCCGCGGCCTCGTATGTGACGGGCACCCATGCCTTCAAGTTCGGCATGAACAACACCACCGGCGAGCTGTGGGAGAACCAGTACGTGCTCAACGGCCTGAGCTACCGGTTCAACAACGGCGTGCCCAACCAGCTCTCGATGCGGCAGAACTTCATTGCCGAGACCAATCTCGACCAGGACCTGGGCTTCTACGCGCAGGACCGGTGGACGCTGGATCGTCTCACCGTGAGCTTGGCGGCCAGGCTCGACTTCTTCAAGACGAGCTTCCCCGAGCAGACACTCGGCCCGGATCCGCTGGGTCCGAGCCGCAACATCACGTTCCCCGCGCAGGACAACATCGACTGGAAGGACTTCACCTATCGGAGCGGCGTGGCGTGGGACGTGTTCGGCACGGGCCGCACGGCCATCAAGGTGGGCTTCAACAAGTACCTGCTCGGGCAGACGCTCAACGCGCTCGGGCGTGACCCGAACCCGGTCCTGGCGATGGTGACCAACGTCAACCGGCCCTGGAACGATGCGAACCGCAACTTCGTGCCGGACTGCGACATCCTCAACCTCGAAGCCAACGGGGAGTGCGGCGTGGTGAGCAACCGCAACTTCGGCTCGGCGGTCCCGGCGGCCACGTTCGACCCGGACTTGATCTCGGGGTGGAACCATCGACAGACCAACTGGGAGCTCTCGACGAGCGTGGCGCACGAGATTGCGCGCGGCATCGGCGTGGACGTGGGCTACTTCCGCCGCGCCTGGGCCAACTTCCGGATCACGGACAACCTCGCCGTGACGGCGGCCGACTTCACCGAGTTCAGCATGACGGCGCCGAGCGATCCCCGCCTGCCGGGCGGGGGTGGCAACACCATCACGGGCCTCTACAACGTGGTGCCGTCCAAGTTCGGCCAGGTGGAGAACTACAACACCTTGTCGAGCAAGGTCGGCGACATGACGGAGGTGTGGAACGGGATGGACTTCGCGGTCAACGCGCGGCTCCAGAACGGGCTCACGCTCCAGGGCGGCTACTCGTTCGGGCGCACGTCGTTCAACGACTGCGAGATCGTGGCGCAGCTGCCTGAAATGCTCAGCCTGACGGCCGGCAATGCGAGCGGCACGCCGGGCGGCGTCGCGCAGTTGCGGTCGGCGGACTACTGCAACCGACAGGAACCATGGCTGGCGCAGTTCAAGATGTACGGTGTCTACACCGTGCCGGTGGTGGACGTGCAGCTCTCCGGCACGTTCCGCAGCACCAACGGCACGGACGTGGCGCCGGGCTTCGTAGCCACCAACGCCTACCTGGCGGCGAACTCGACGCTGGGCCGGCCCCTGGCGGGCGGCCGTCCGAACCAGGTCGTCGGCGTGGCGGAACCCTTCGCGCAGTACACGGACCGCCGCAACGAACTGGACATCCGATTCGGCAAGGTGCTCCGGTTCGGGCGGTCGCGGTCGGTCATCAGCCTGGACCTCTTCAACGCGCTCAACTCGAATGCGCAGATCCGGTTCAGCCAGGCGTTCGCCTCCTACCAGCGGCCCCAGGAGATCCTGAACGCCCGCCTCATGAAGATCAGCTACACCCTCGACTTCTAGTCGGGGGGGCGGCCCGGGAGGGAGCACGGCTCCCTCCTGGGCGCCGTCGACCAGGGCACCCCACCTTCGCTGGGCCCTGCCACCGTTGCTGCCGGTGCATGGCTGGCGTCCCTGCGCCTCATGCCTGCCTGTCTTCTCAAGTCGCCGGTCCGTCCCGTCCCAGACATCCCGCCACCGAGCCCGTCAGTGTCGCCGCCAGACGCGTGCACATCGTGCCAGCGCTGCGCCTCGGTCCGTCGTGCGCGTCAGGGCGCCTGGTGCGCGAGGCACCCGTGTGCGCGTGCCGCGAAATCCAACAGCGTGGATCTCTCAGGGCCAATTCATTGGATCTGCAGTTATTGGAGATGCATGTAAAAGCAGGATGGAGCGAGTATTCAGGCGCAAATATTCGGTATTCAAATTGCTGAATGTCAAGAATGGCCGTCTCGTCCATTGGCGGTCTCTGGCCACCCCTCATGCCAAGGAGGCAAGTCGATGCGGAGTTCCTCATTCATCGCTGCCGTCATCTGGGCAGCCGTGCTGCTGGTCCCGTCCCTGGTCCATGCACAGGCATCGATCACGGGAACGGTGCGCGACACGTCGGGCGCCGTGCTGCCCGGCGTGACCGTCGAAGCCGCCAGCCCTGTGCTCATCGAAAAGGTCCGCACCGTCGTGACAGACGGCAATGGCCGGTTCCAGATCGTGGATCTGCGGCCCGGCACCTACACCGTGACGTTCACACTGCCGGGGTTCAACACCGTACGGCAGGACGGCGTGACGCTTGCCGGCTCAGCCGCCGTGTCGGTAGACGCGGATATGCGGGTGGGCGCGCTCGAGGAGACCATCACAGTCACCGGTGAGGCCCCGGTCGTGGACACGCAGACCCTGACCCAGCAGGCCGTGATGAACGCCGACACGATCGACGCACTGCCGAGCGCGCGGAACTACTTCGGCCTGGCGCGCATGATCCCGTCCACGGTGGGCGGCGGCAATGACGTGGGCGGATCGGTCATCCAGGACGTGGGCCAGAGCGTGCGCGTGCATGGCAGCCGCAACCAGGATCAGCGCATCACGATCAACGGCGTGAACACGATGACGCTGCAGGCGGGCGGCAACATCGGCGGACAGACGCCGGATGTCGGCTCGGCAGCGGAGATCACGGTGGACACGACGTCGCTCGGGGCGGACCTGCCGACTGGGGGTGTGCGCGTGAACTTCATCCCGAAGGACGGCGGCAACACGTTCGCCAACTCCACGTTCGTGAGCTACGCGGGCGAGAACCTGCAGGGCGACAACTTCTCGCAGGCCCTGCGGGATGCCGGCCTGGGGACACCGAACAAGCTTCAGCACACCTTCGACCTGAACGAGTCGTTTGGTGGCCCCATCCTGCAGGATCGACTCTGGTTCTGGTTCTCGACGCGCTACAACAACGTGGCGAACGAGGCGCCCATCTTCCAGAACCTGAACGCGTTCATGCCGAACGAGTGGCTCTATGTGCCAGATACGGACAACCCGGGCGTCAATGAAGGCGTGCAGGTCAACAACAGCATCCGTGTGACGTGGCAGGCGACGCCGCGCAACAAGTTTGCCGGCACCTTCAAGGTGGACAGGTGGTGCAATTGTCCGAACAACATCAGCGCCGTGCAGGCGCCGGAAGCCGCACGGGATCGACGTTTCCCGAACCTGAAGCAGGAGCACCTCGAGTGGACATCGCCGGTCACCAATCGCCTGCTCCTCGAAGCCGTCGGCATGATGCTCTTCGAGCGGTGGGGCAACATGCACCTGCGCTCGTCCACCGGCTCGCTCACCGATGAACAGGAAGCGATCATGCCGCAGATGATCTCGGTGACGGAGCAGAGCACGAACCTGCAGTACCGTTCCCTGTCGAACTACAACAACACCGCCGTGCCCAGCCTCACGTACCGTGCCGCGGCGTCGTACGTGACCGGCACGCATGCGTTCAAGTTCGGTATGAACAACACCACGGGCCACCTGGACGAGTACCAGTACACGCTGAACCCGCTCAGCTACCGGTTCAACAACGGCGTGCCCAACCGCATCACCCTGCGGCAGAACTTCCGGGCCGAGACGAACCTCGATCACGATCTGGGCTTCTACGCCCAGGACCGGTGGACGCTGGAGCGGCTCACCGTGAGCCTGGCCGGCCGGCTCGACTTCTTCAAGACGAGCTTCCCGCAGCAGATGCTCGGGCCCGACCCCCTGGGGCCGGACCGCGATATCACGTTCCCGGCGCAGGACAACATCAACTGGAAGGACTTCACTTACCGGAGCGGCGTGGCGTGGGACGTCTTCGGCACGGGCCGGACGGCCGTGAAGGTGGGCTTCAACAAGTACCTGCTCGGGCAGACGCTCAACGGCCTCGGCCGGGATCCGAACCCGGTGTTGGCCATGGTGACGAGCGCGAACCGTCCCTGGAACGATACGGATGGGGACTTCGTGCCCGATTGCGACCTGCTGGCGTTCGGTGCCAACGGTGAGTGCGGCCCGATCGACAACAGCCTGTTCGGCTCCGCCCGGCCGTCGGCGACGTTCGACGAGGACCTCATCTCCGGCTGGAACAACCGCCAGACGAACTGGGAGCTCTCGACGAGCGTGGCGCACGAGCTGGTGCGCGGCATCGGCGTGGACGTGGGCTACTTCCGGCGCTCGTGGGCCAACTTCCGCGTGACGGACAACCTGGCGGTGGACGCCAACGACTTCACCGAGTTCAGCATGACCGCACCCACCGACCCGCGCCTGCCGGGTGGCGGGGGCTACACGATCGATGGCCTCTACAACGTGAACCCCGACAAGTTCGGCCAGGTGGACAACTACAACACCCTGGCGAACAAGATCGGCGACATGTCGGAGGTGTGGAACGGGATGGACTTCGTGATGAACGCGCGGCTTCAGAACGGGCTCACGCTGCAGGGCGGCTACTCGTTCGGCCGCACCTCGTTCAACGACTGCGAGATCGTGGCGCAGTTGCCCGAGATGCTGACCCTCACGGCGGGCAACGCGAGCGGCACCCCCGGTGGCGTGACGCAGCTGCGCTCCTCTGCGTTCTGCGACCGCCAGGAGCCCTGGTTGACGCAGTTCAAGTTCTACGGCGTCTACACGTTGCCGGTGGTGGACGTGCAGCTGTCGGGCACGTTCCGCAGCACCAACGGCACGGACGTCTCGCCGGGCTTCGTGGCCACCAACGCCTATCTGGCGGCCAACTCCACCCTGGGCCGGCCGCTGGCCGGCGGGCGGCCGAACGAGGTCATTGGCCTGATCGAGCCGTTCTCCGAGTACACGGACCGCCGCAACGAGCTGGACATCCGGTTCGGCAAGGTCCTGCGGTTCGGCCGGTCGCGGTCGGTCATCAGCCTCGATGTCTTCAACGCGCTGAACTCCGACGCCCTGATCCGCTATAGCCAGGCGTTTGCCTCCTACCAGCGGCCGCAGGAGATCCTGAACGCGCGCCTGATGAAGATCAGCTATACCCTCGACTTCTAGCCGGTGGTGCGCGGGGGAGGGGGCGCCGGCCCCCTCCCGCGTTCAGGTCGGTTCACCCCTCCGCCACCGCCGCTGATGCCGGCCGGCTGGGCCCCCAGCCAAGGA
>JABFRY010000523.1 GCA_013140955.1 Acidobacteriota bacterium | reverse complement strand
GTGCTGCTGCTGGTGGTGCCGACCGATCGCGACGTCGAGCAGGTGACGGCCGACGCGCGCTTCTTCTACGGCGCGCTCGAGGGCGCCTCCACGCAGGATGTCGAGCAGGCCGTCCTGCCGTTTCCGTCCCTGCAGGTGGATCCGTATCGCGGCATGGTGCCGCATGTCCGCGTGTCCGCGATGCGGGCGCGCGCGCTGCACGCCGCGGCCACCGGGACCCTGCGCCTGATGGTGGCCTCGGTCGGCGCCCTGCTCCCCAGGGTCAGCAGCCCCGGGCAGCTGCTCGCGGTCTCGAGCGAACTGCGTCCCGGCGTCGAGATCGACCCGCACGTGCTGGCCGAGCGGCTCGTCGATGCGGGCTTCGTGCGCGAAGACCCGGTGGACGAGCATGGGGCCTTCACCATCCGTGGCGGGATCGTGGACGTGTTCCCCGCCGGCGACGCGTGGCCCGCCCGGATCGAGTTCGTGGGCGACACCATCGAGTCGCTCCGGCGCTTCGACCCCTCCACCCAGCGCTCGGTGGCCACGATCGACCAGCTCATGGTGGTGCCCCTGCGCGACCGGTTGGACGGGCCCGCCGACACGTCGCCGTTCGACTTCCTGTCCGGGACCCACGGCATTCGCGTGGTCGTCTGCGAACGTGACCAGTCGCTCGACGTCGGGGAGAAGCTGCGCGGGCAGCTCCAGACCAGTTTCGAGGACGCCGCCGACCGGGCACCCGCTTTCGGGCCGCCCGACGAGGCGTTCCTGTCCTGGGAGGCCGTCGAGAGCCGCCTGCGCTCCGCCCCGGCCCTCGAGGAGCTGGCGGTGGATGCCGACGTCGCCCCCGACACCGATGCCGACGCAACCGCGGCAGCGGCCGACGTGCGCCACGTGTCTTGCCAGCCGGCACGCGAGTTCCACGGCCGTCTCGCGGAATGGATCGCCGAGGTCCGACAGGCGCGTCAGCGCGGGGACACGGTGCTGTTCGTCTCCGAGAGCCCGGGCCGCGCGGAGCGTCTTGCGGAGATCCTCCGCGAGTACGACCTGTTCGGCGTGCCGGTCGAGCGGGCCGAGGACGGGCACGCCGCGTCGGTGCTGATTGCCGTCGGGGCGCTGTCGCGTGGGTTCCGGCTGGCCGAGGCGGGGCTCCAGGTCTACGTCGAGACGGACGTGTTCGAGGAGGAGCGGCGCGCCTCCGGTGAACGGCGCAACCTGGCCAAGACGTTCCTGTCCAGCCTCCGGGACCTGAAAGTCGGCGATCTCGTCGTGCACGTGGACCACGGCATCGGCGCGTTCGTGGGCCTCAAGCAGCTCGGGGTGCCCGGGTCGGCCGGCGGCGTCCAGGAGTTCCTGGAACTCAAGTACCACGGCGACGACAAGCTGTTCGTCCCGGTCGAGCGGCTCGACCTGGTGCAGAAGTACAGCGGCGGCTCGAGGCCCGCGCTCGACCGGCTCGGCGGCACCACCTGGGAGAAGGCCAAGACGCGCGTCCGCAAGGCGATGCGCGACATGGCGCAGGAGCTGCTCACGCTCTACGCCCAGCGCAAGGCCGTGGCCGGGCATGTATTCGCCCCGGATACGCACTGGCAGCAGGAGTTCGAGGACGCGTTTCCCTTCGAGCCCACCGTCGATCAGGCCAGCGCGATCGCCGACATCAAGCGCGACATGGAGTCGTCCACCCCGATGGATCGCCTGCTGTGCGGCGACGTGGGCTACGGCAAGACCGAGGTCGCCATGCGGGCGGCGTTCAAGGCCGTGATGGACGGCAAGCAGGTCGCGGTTCTCGCGCCCACCACGGTGCTGGCGTTCCAGCACGCCAAGACCTTCGCGGAGCGCTTCGCCGGGTTCCCCTTCACCATCGAGATGGTGAGCCGGTTCCGCTCCAAGCCCGAGATCCAGAAGACGCTCGAGGGGCTGGCGGCCGGCCGCGTGGACGTGATCGTCGGGACGCACCGGCTGCTGTCGAAGGACATCCGCTTCAAGGACCTCGGCCTGCTGGTGGTGGACGAGGAGCAGCGCTTCGGGGTCACCCACAAGGAGCGCATCAAGCAGATCCGCCGCAAGGTGGACGTGCTGACGCTGACGGCCACGCCGATTCCGCGCACGCTCAACATGTCGCTCGTCGGCATCCGCGACATGTCGGTCATCGAGACGCCACCCAAGGATCGCCTGTCGATCCAGACCAACGTGGTCAAGTTCGACAGCGCCGTCATCCAGCGCGCGCTCCGCAACGAACTGGCGCGGGGCGGTCAGGTGTACTTCGTCCACAATCGCGTGGAGTCGATCTTCTCGATGGCCAACCTGCTCTCGCGCCTCGTGCCCGAGGCCCGGATCGGCGTGGGGCACGGGCAGATGGGGGAGGAGGAGCTCGAGCGGGCCATGCTCGGCTTCGTGGAGCGCCGCTTCGACGTGCTGCTGGCGACCACCATCGTCGAGAACGGGCTCGACATCCCCAACGCCAACACCATCATCATCAACCGGGCCGATCGCTACGGGCTGTCGCAGCTCTATCAGCTGCGCGGACGCGTCGGGCGCTCCGATCGCCCCGCGTACGCCTACCTCCTCATTCCGCCGCCCGACTCGCTGTCTCCCGTGGCCCGGAAGCGTCTGGCCGCGATCCGCGAGTTCAGCGACCTCGGCAGCGGGTTCCGTGTCGCGGCCCTCGACCTCGAGATCCGCGGCGCCGGGAACCTGCTGGGCGGCGAGCAGAGCGGTCATATCGAGGCCGTGGGCTTCGAGATGTACATGAAGCTGCTCGAAGAGACGATTCGCGAGCTCAAGGGTGAGGAGCTCGAGGACGACACCCGGGCGACGGTCAACCTGCGGGTGGACCTCCGGATCGACGAGACCTACGTCACCGACATGAACCAGCGGCTCATGCTCTACCGCCAGGTGGCGGCCGCACGCAGCGAGCCCGAGCTCGAGACGATCGTCGCGGGGCTGGTGGACCGGTACGGGCCGCCGCCTCCCACGGTGCTCAATCTCGCCGAGTACGGACGGTTGCGCATCCTGGCCGACGCGTTGGGCATCGAGAGCATCGACCGGGAGGGCAGAACGGCGCTCATCCGCTTCCGTCCCCAGGCCAAGCTCGATCCCGCCCGACTCGTGAAGGTGGTGCACGAGTGGCCGGGCGCGGTCCTGGTGCCTCCCGTGTCTCTCAAGCTCGATCTCGAGGCCCCGGTGAAGGGGGGCGCGGCCGCGCCGCCCTCGCCTTCGTCTCAATCCCCGGGTCGTGCGCCGGGGGGTGGGGGGCCTGCCCGGCCGGGCGCTGCTGGCCCAGGGGCCAGCAGGCCACGCCGTCGGCCCGAGGCGCCACCGCCCCCACCGGGGAGCTGGTGGACCGGCCGGGCGACTGCCGGGGTCGTGACGCCCGGCTTCACGCGGGACGAGATGCTCAAGACCCCCGAGCGCGATCCCCGCGCCGACGGTGGCCTCTTCCCCCGGCTCGAGCAGCTGCTCCGGGCCTTGGGTTAAGATGTTGACTTACAAGGAATTGCCCATGAAACGAGCTCGACTGGCGGCTCTCGTGGCCTTGGCGGCCCTCCTGGTGGCCCCGCTCCGGGCGGAGATCATCGAGCAGGTGCTCGTGCGGGTCAACGGCGACATCATCACCAAGTCCGACTTCGAACAGCGCCAGATCTCGGCCCTCCGCAACCGGGACGATCTCACCACCCTGTCGGCCGAGAGCCCGGAACTGCGCCAGGCGATCGAGGAGATGACACCCTCCCTGATTCTCGACGCCGTCGATGAACTCCTCCTCGTGCAGCGTGGACGCGAACTCGGCTACGTCCTCAGCGACGAGCAGTTTCAGGGCGTGCTCGCCAACATCAAGCAGCAGAACAACCTCGAGGACGACGAGCGCTTCCAGGCGGCCCTGCAGCAGGAAGGGATGACCCTTGCCGATCTGCGGCGACAGCTCGAGCGGCAGATGATCGTCAACCAGGTCCAGCAGAACGAGGTCGTCAACAAGATCGCCATCTCGGAGGACGAGGCCCGGGAGTTCTATGCCACCCGGCAGCAGTCGTTCACCACACCCGCGAGCGTGACGCTGCGCGAGATCCTGATCGAGGTGCCCGCTTCGACGCTCGGCGTCAACGTCGCCGAAGACGATGCGGCGCGCGCCGAGGCGGACGTCGTCAGGACCCGCCTGCTCGCCGGCGAGCCATTCCCGCGGTTGGCGGCCGAGGTGTCGGACTCCTCCTCCAAGGCCAATGGGGGGCTCATCGGCCCGCTGACGGTCGACGAGCTGGCTCCCGCCCTGCAGACCCTGCTGCGCGGCATGAACGTGGGCGACCTCACGGGCGTGCTGCGCGTGCCGAGGGGCTACCAGATCATCAAGCTCGAGACGCGTGCCGAGTCGAAGACCCGCACGTTCGAAGAAGCGCGCGACGATATCAGCCAGGCCGTGGCCGAGCAGAAGCGGGTGGCGGAGCTGGGGCGGTACCTGGAGCGCCTGCGCACCCAGGCCACGATTTCCTGGCGGAACGACGAGCTGCAGAAGGCCTACGACATCGCCTTGGCCGAGCGGCTGCGTACCCTCACCGCTCCCTCGGCCGCGCCGGCCGCCGGGAACTAGCGCCCGGCTGGCCCATGGCGGCGCATCAGCCCGGACGACACGACGTCGTGGTTGACCAGGTGTCCGGGGCGGATCCCTGCCTGTACCATCCCGTGCCGGCGTCCGGCACCCAGTGGTTCGCCCTTTGGACCCGCTCCCGCCACGAACAGGTGGTGCGGCGGCAGCTCGAGACCCGGCAGGTCGACGTCTTCCTCCCCACCGTCACCCGCTGGAGCCGCTGGAAGGATCGCCGCAAGCGCATCGACTGGCCGCTGTTCCCCGGGTACTGCTTCGCGCGATTCGACCCGCTCGACCGCATGCCGGTGATGCGGTGCGCGGGTGTCGTCAGCATCGTGTCGTTCGAGGGTGAGCCCGCGCCGATTCCCGGCGTCGAGATCGAAGCCATCCGCCGCCTCGTCGAGAGCGAGCTGGCCTTCGATCCGTGCCCGATGATCCACGAGGGGATGAAGGTCGAGGTCGTGCACGGTCCGCTCAGGGGCGTCGTGGGTCGTCTCGTGCGCAAGGGCGCGCACGCACGGCTCCTGCTCTCGGTGGACCTCATCGGCCAGGCCGTCAGTGCCGAAGTGGATGCGGCGGACGTGAAGCCGTACTGAGGGCAGGCCAGACCCATGAAGATCGGCAACATCGAGACGGCAAGCCCGCTTGTGGTGGCTCCCATGGCGGGCATGACCGATACGGCCTTCCGACGGCTCGTGAAGCGGCACGGCGGGTGCGGCCTGGTCGTGACCGAGATGGTGTCATCGGAAGGGCTCGTACGCGGCATCGACCGCACGCTCGAGTACGCGGAGTACACGGACGAGGAGCGGCCCGTGTCGATCCAGATCTTCGGGGGCGACCCGGCGACGATGGCCGAGGCCGCCCGCATCGTGGAAGGCATTGGCGCCGACGTCGTCGACGTGAACATGGGCTGTCCCGTGCCCAAGATCGCGAAGCATCAGGCCGGGTGCGCGCTCATGCGCGAGCCGGAGCACGCGGCCAGCGTCATTGCGGCCATGTCCAAGGCCGTGCGCATTCCCGTCACGGTGAAGATGCGCGCAGGTTGGGATGGTCGCACCCTCAACGCGCCCGAACTCGCCAGGCGTGTGGTGGACGCCGGTGCCGCCGCCGTGACCGTCCACGGCCGCACCGCGGAGCAGTCCTACCGCGGGTCGGCGGACTGGACGCTCGTGGACGAGATCGCCCGCGACCTCGGCGTGCCCGTCGTGGGCAGTGGCGACTGCGTGGAGGCGGAGCAGGTGGTCGCCCGGCTGGCGGGACGCGTGAGCGGCGTGATGGTGGGCCGTGGCGTGCTGCGCAACCCGTGGATCCTGGCCCAGGCCACCGACCTGCTCGAGGGCCGCGCGCCACGCGTCGTGACGGCCGAGGATCGCCGGCGCTTCCTGCTCGAGTACATCGACCTGCTGCTCGTGGACGACCAGGACGAGCCGTCCGGCTTCCGGCACCTCGCCCCCTCGAAGGCCGGCACCGACGCGTCGGCCTCCATCGGGCGCGCTCCCGCGCGCGGGCGTGACCGGTGGGTGGTGAACAAGCTGCGCGCACTGTGCGCCTGGTACTCGAAGGGGCTCGACGGCGGGTCGCACCTTCGCATCCGCGTGAACCAGGCCGAGAGCATCGCCGAGCTGCGCGAGGTCATCGAGGCCTTCTTCGATCCCGCACTGGCCGTCGCCGGCACGCCCTGACGCGCCCCGGCCGCGCGCCGCGCGTTCAGGCCAGGTCTGCGAGCAGCGCGCTGTCGGCGCCCTCCGAGAGTTCGAGGTCGAGGATGAGGGCGTTGCCGGTCACCTCGTAGAAGCGTGCCGCCAGGTCGGCGTGCGCGGGGTGCGCGAGATACGCGGCCAGCCCCTCGCGGTCGTCGAACTCCAGCAGCAGCCCATACTGATAATCGGGTTGCCCCTGCTCGTACCCGTAGCCGAGTCGCGCGCGCCGCCCGACCCGTGCCCGGCGGATCGAGGGGATCTGTTCGACCGCCGCGCGGTACGCGTCGAGCAGCGCGCGCCGTGCCGCGGCCGGCACATCCGGCTTCGGCTGCATCAGCAGCAGGTGCACCAGCATCAGCGGGTCCTGGGCTTGTGCGGCTTGTGGGGCCGCTGGCCGCCAGTCGGACGGGAGGACCCTCCGCCCGGAGGGCCTCCGCGATCGAAGCTGCGGCGGTTGACCGGTCGCGCACCGTCACGGCCCCCGGTGGTGCCGGTCGGCGGCCTGCGGTCCCCCGCGTTCCGGGGGCCATCCTGATCGCGCGCGGAGCGCACGCGTGCTGCCGCCCGAGTCGCGATCACGCGGGGGCCGCTGGTCCCATCCGGCGCCTCCCCGAGAGTCCCGGTTCTGCCACGCCGGGCGGTCCGACCCC
>JABFRY010000483.1 GCA_013140955.1 Acidobacteriota bacterium | reverse complement strand
GGCTGCAGCCGGTCGTGGACCGGTTCTATCCGACCGACCGCCTGATGCCCGCGGGCCCTGTCGATCGGCAGTCGTGTCACGCGGTGGTCTCGAGCACGGCGTCGGGCGAGCCCCTGGTCGTGGTGGCGGCGTACACGGACCGGACGGCCGGAGCCATTCGGGTGCTGCGCCGTGGACCGGACGGGGCGTTCGCGGTGGCGGCAGACAGCCCGCCGGCCTGGCTCCTGCCCGGGCCCCGATGCAGCATGCAGCTCGAGGATCTGGAGGCCGATGGCCGTCCCGAGGTCTTCGTCTACTTCGAAGGGCGACGCAGTGCGACCGGCTGGGTGGTGCGGTGGGACGACGCCGGTCTCACGAACCTCACGCCGACGCGATCGCGCGATGGGCGGGATGTCTCGCTCCTGCTCGATCCGGTCGTGTACGACCTCGCGCACGAGGGGCCGCTGCGGGTGATTGCGGCCCGCGAAACCCAGAACACCGCGCCAGGTGTGCGTGCCTCGAGCCCGGCGTACGTCTACCGGCCCGGGCCCTCGGGCCTCGTGGAGGAGCAGGCGATTCTCGCGGTGATGGGCTTTCGCGCCGATGTGGCCGCCGCCAGCAACCTGCGCGTGTTCCGGCTCGTCACCGACTCGTCGCCGCCGCTGACGCTGCGCGTCATCAACGGCGCGCGGGGTGGCACGCGCCGGGTGGAGAGCCTGCGCCTGGAGCTGAACTACCGGCCGCTGGAGGGGGCAGGCGCCGTGAATGCGGCCACCGAGTTCACCACCCTCACGGTGCCCGATCCGCAGATTGAGAACCGGCTCACGGCCGCCCTCACCGGAGCACCCGATGCGATCGTCATCGTGCTGGTGGAGGATGCGACGCCGCGGTAGTGAGGGTGCCCAGCGCGCCGCACCGACGTGCACACGGCGCGAGTGCCGAACGAGGGACTGCAGGGCGGGACGACAGCAGGGAAGGCGACGGCTGGGGCTACGCGCTGCGATGGGCAGGCCCGGACGGGAAGGGGGCACGCCAGCTGGCGCTGGCATGCCCCCACGAACCGTGCGTCAGTTGGCCGCGAAGCAGTAGAACAGGCCGTTACCGCCCGTCTGCACCAGGTTCTCCTGGGTGCAGCCGGCCGAGCTGTGCGCCGAGTTCCACGACGTGTTGCCGCCGCCAAGGCGGTCGTGATGGCCCACCAGGGCGCGGTGCGCGGCGTCGTTGCTCGTCCAGTTGTTGCAGGTCACGACCTGCGCAGCGCCGAGCACCACACGGCCCGTCGAATCGGAGCCGGTGAGCATGTCGTGCTGGTTCGGCATGTCGCCCACGCCCTTGACCTCTTCACCCTTTTCGTTGAGAGCGCTCGGCTTCCGGATGTTGTTCCGGTCGCGCTGGATGTCGCCGTGCAGGTCGGCCACGTTGGCGGCAATGAGCTGGCCGCGCTGGTTGTGCCACGGGCCCGTGCCGATGCGCTCGCGGGCATTGACCGCGGGCGTCTGACCCGCCTGGGCCACGCTCAGGTACGCGCGCCACGTGCGGTTGCCCGCGCCAACCGCCGCTGCGAGCTGCTGGCAATGCGCGTCGGCGCCCGCGAGGCCGCCAAGGTTGCCGCCGTTGCCGGGGCCGGCGCTCGTGATGAAGAACGTCATGGGCGCCTGGGGCTGCTGGTTCTGCTGCTGTGCGCTGACCATCGGGCTGGCGACGAACGCCAGGCACGCGATGGCGAGGGTGGTGCCGAGGACTCTCATAGTGCGGTGTCTCCTTCGATCCAGTAGACGTAGGGGTCAGGGGCCGGAGCGGCCAGTGCTGGCCGGCTGTGTCCAAAGTTTATACACCGACTAAGGAACGCCCGTGTCACAGGGCTGAGCTTCGGCGCTCACGCTCCGCCTGGCGATGCGACCCGGCCCGGTACGGCCAGACCCGGCTGGGCCAGGCCCCTGGGGGAGGGCGGATGCTGCCAGCGGTGTGCGTGGCGTTACCCCCGCCATTGACATAGCATCCTGGCGGCAGGGCCGTGCCCCCCGCGGACCCTGAGGATGCCATGCCCGTGTCTCCCGGCCACGACGACGCCCGCGTACAGCTCGCCAGGATGGCGCTGTCGGATCGCCTGCCGCTCGTGCAGGCCCTGCACGAGGTCGCCCACCTCGCCGCGAGCGTGCTCCAGGTCGAGCGCGTCAGCATCTGGCGCCTCCTGGACGGGCGGCAGGCGATTCGGTGCGTGCTCCTGCACCAGCCCGGCCGGCCCGATGTGACCGACGGCGTGATTCTTCACGAGGTCGACTTTCCGTACTACTTCCAGGCGCTCGAGCAGCGCCGCGTCGTGGCGGTGAGCGAGGCGGGCGGCGGCCAGGTCGCGGCCGAGTTCAAGGACTCGTATTTCGCGCCCCTGGACATCACGGCCATGCTCGATGCGCCCGTGTACGAGCAATCGGCCGTCACCGCCATCGTGTGCCACGAGCACCTGCACACGCCTCGCACCTGGACACCTGCGGAGGCCGAGTTCGCCGCGGCGGTCGCCGACACCGTCTCGCGCCTCTATGGTGAGGAAGGCCTGGCCCGCGCCTGGGGCACGCTCGGCACCTATCGGCAGGAGGTGGAACAGCTCCGGCAGATCAGCGTGCTCGGACGGATGGCCGCGGGTATTGCCCACGATTTCGGCAACGTGCTGCTCGTGGCCGAGGGGAATGCGGAGTTGATCCTGAGTCAGGGCGACGCGGGATCGAACGTGTCGTCGCTGGCCCGCGGCATCCTGACCGCCACCGAACGTGGGCGTCACCTGGTGGACGCCCTGCTCCGCCTGGGACGGCCGGCCAGCAGCAAGCCGCGAGTGGTGGACGTCGCCAGTCTGCTCGCCAGCAGCAAGCCGCTCCTGCGCATGGCGGCCGGCCGCCAGGCGAACCTCACCATGGAGGCCCCGCCCGGACTGTCGCGCGTGATGATCGATCCGGCGGAACTGGAGCGGGCACTCCTCAACGTCGTGACCAACGCACGCGACGCCGTGACGCAGGGCGGGCACGTGCACGTCGCGGCCTGGGAGGGTCCGCTGCGGCCCGGGAGCAATCCGTCGCTCGTGGTGATCGAGGTGCGGGACGATGGCGCCGGGATGGATGAGGCTACGCTCGCCCGCATCTTCGAGCCGTTCTTCAGCACCAAGGACGAACGCGGCACGGGCCTGGGGCTTGCCAACGTGCAGCAGACGCTGGTCCTGGCCGGCGGGTTCGTCGAAGCGGAGAGCACGCCCGGCGGGGGGACGACGATTCGTCTCTGCCTGCCCGCCATCGGCGGTCCCCGCGCCATCCCTCCTCCGTCGTCGGCAGGGGTAGGGACGGCTGAGGGGCGCTGATTCCGGCAGGAGCGGGAGTACGGCAGAAGACCGGTTGGGCGTAGACTGCGCACCAGCCGGAGCCGGGGGCGGGGCAGCCGGTGATCGTGACGTGCGCCTGAGGAGAGTCGACATGAAGGCTGCGGTGATCGTGCTGGGCTGTCTCCTGGTCTGCTGCCGTGTCGCCGCGGCAGAGGTCGTCGGCGTCACCATTACCGGGCGAACCCTCGTCGCCAACGGTGAGGCGTTCGGCAGGACGGGTGCCTACGAGAAGCTGGTTGGCACCATCGAGTTCGCGCTCGACCCCACGCATCCCCGCAACGCGGCCATCGTCGATCTTGGCCACGCACCGCGCGGGGCCGACGGCAAGGTGCACTTCACCTCCGACCTCTACGTGCTGCGACCCGCGGACGCGTCCAGGGGCAACGGTACGCTCCTGTTCGAGGTCGCCAACCGCGGCAACAAGCTGCTCTTCGGGTACTTCCACGGCGCCCGCGGCCCCGGGCGAAACGATCCGACGTCACGGGCCGACGTCGGCGACGGCTTCCTCATGCGCGAGGGCTACACGATCGTGTGGGTCGGCTGGCAGTTCGACGTCGAGCCGCCGCAACTGCGCGTTCAGGCACCGACCGTGGACATGCGCGCCAGTCCGACGCCCGACGTCGTGCGGTTCTCGTTCGTGCCCGACGAGGCGACCCGCGACGTCAGTCCACGCGACTGGCCACGGTATCTGCCGAGCGGCGGGGACGATCCCACCGCGACCCTCACGGTGCGGGACCTGCATTGGGACACGCCAACGTCCCTGCCGCGCACGGCTTGGCGAATCGTCGACACGGGGGAGCGACTGCAGCTCGTGCTCGACAGCGGCTTCGAGCCCGGGCGCATCTATGAAGTGTCGTACCGCGCACGCGGGGCCGTGGTTGCCGGCGTCGGCCTGGCGGCGCTGCGCGACGCTGGATCCGCCTTCGTCCATCGCACGGACCTGCCCGTCTCCGGTCGCACGGCGTTCATCTTCGGGGCGTCGCAGAGCGGGCGGCTGCTCCGGCAGTTCCTGAAGGACGGCTTCAACGTCGACGAGGAGAACCGGCGCGTGTTCGCCCTGGCTTGGCCGCACATTGCCGGCGCCGGCCTCGGATCGTTCAACGAGCGCTTCGCGATGCCCGGGTATTCGTCGTTTCCGGCCACGCGCGCTCCGTACGACTGGCCGGGCATCCTGGCGGCCTACGCGCCGGGCGAGGCCCCGGCGATCGTGGCGACCAATACCTCGGTGGAGTACTGGGGGCAGGGGCGCGCCGCCGCCTTGACCCACACGAGCCTGGATGGCCGACGCGACCTCGTGCTGCCGGACAACGTGCGCATCTACCTGCTCGCGGGCACGCAGCACGGCGAGGCCCCGTTTCCCGCTCCGAAGGGGAACGGACAGCAACGGGCCAATCCAACACCACAGGTGGCGGCCATGCACGCGGTGCTGAAGGCCGCCCACGCGTGGGTCGCGTTCGGGGCACCGCCACTCGAGAGCCGGTATCCGCGCCTGAGCGACCGCAGCCTCGTCCCGGTGGGCGACCTGCAGTTCCCGTCCTTGAAGATGGGCGACCCGGCGACCATCGAAGGGCCGGGCCAGGTGGTGGGTGGCCGGTTCAGCGCGTTGCCGTTCCTGGTGCCGGCGGTGGACGCCGACGGCAACGAACGCGCCGGCGTTCGGGTCCCGGATCTGGCGGTGCCGCTCGCCACGGTGACGGGCTGGAACTTCCGGGCGCCCGCGGTGGGCAACCCGACGACCATCTACGCGCTCCTTGGATCGTACGTGCCGCTTCCGCGGACACCTGCCGAGCGGCAGGCCAGCAGGGACCCGCGCGTCTCCATCGAGGAGCGCTATGCCTCGCGCGACGCGTATCTGCAACAGGTCCGCGCCGCCGCCGAGGCGCTGACGCGGGACCGCTACCTCCTTGCCGAGGACCTGGACTCCGTCCTCGAACGGGCCAGAGCGCACTGGGACGACGTGCACGGGACGGGGGCTCGCTGACGGCGAGGCCCGCAGCGTTTGTGGCGCTCATGGCGTTCAGAGCGTTGTCACGGAGCGGTTGTTGTCACCTCCGGGTCAGGGACTGCGCGATGGACTGTTGCTGGACTGCGTGACTGATGCGAACACTTGCCACTCTGCGGTGCTCGTCCCAGCGCTTGTTACAGCGCGCGTCCCGGGGCTCGTCACGGTGCTCGTCACGGTGCTCGTTCCCCGAGTGCGAGACTCCAGAGGGCCTGTCCTCGCAGCGTCCTTCGCCCAAGGACGTATCTCCCAGGCGCCTGTCTCTCAGGGGTCCGTCGATGCGGCGTCACGTCAGGGCACTGGCGCTAGCCGTTGGGCTCGCGTGCATGGCGGGAGGTGAGCCCGGCCGGGCGCAGGGGCGACCGGCGCACGCGGACGTCGTTTACGCGGAGGTGGATGGCCGGGCCCTCGCCCTGGACCTGTTCATGCCCGAGGGCGTCAGCAATCCGCCGCTGCTGGTGTGGGTGCACGGCGGCGCGTGGAACGTCGGCTCCAAGGACGGCGTGCCGCTGGCGTTCGTCCAGAACGGCATCGCCACCGCCAGTCTCGACTTCCGGCAGGCGTCCGACGCGCGATTTCCGGCGCAGGTGCACGACGTCAAGGCTGCCATCCGCTTTCTTCGCGCACACGCCGGTGAGTACGGCTACCGTGCGGATCGCATCGCGATTGCCGGCGACTCGTCCGGCGGGCACCTGGCGACGTTGACCGGCACGACCAACGGGCACGCGGCGCTCGAGGGCACGGTGGGCAACCATCCCGACGAGTCGTCGGACGTGCAGGCGATCATCGACTACTACGGCGCGTCGAACCTCACGACCATCCTCGACCAGTCCACCCCCTTCGGTCTCGGCGTGCGGGAACCTGCGCTCCAGCGGCTGCTCGGAGGGCTGCCGGACGCGGTGCCGGACCTGGCACGGCTGGCCAGCCCCGTCTTCCACGTGGACGCAGGCGACCCGCCCCTGCTGCGCTTCCACGGCGACCAGGATCCCCAGATGCCGATCAACCAGGCACACGAACTGGAGGGCGTGTACCGCGCGCACGGGCTGGACGTGGCCTTTCACGTCCTGCACGGCTCCGTGCACGGGGGGCCCGAGTTCTACGCTGGTGAGCCGCTCGCGCTCGCGCTCGAGTTCCTGCGGCGCACGCTCGGCAACTGACCGACCCGGTCGCGCGGGCCGCGGTGCATGCCGTCGGTCTCGATGGGGTGTAGTGATCGACGCCGCACCGACGGTGTCGCGACACGGGTCCAGACTCGTGCGCCAGACGGCCGTGACGTCGGGGGTGTGTATGCCAGACGCTGCTTACGAGGCGGCGCTTACGTCACCTCGCTTACGACAGGGTCTGGCGCGGAGACACGTCGCTTCCAGACCGCGGAGCGCGGCGCGTCGAGACGGAGGTGGGGAAGATGTGGAGCCGGCGGTCGGACTCGAACCGACGACCTGCTGATTACGAATCAGCTGCTCTACCAACTGAGCTACGCCGGCCGGCGTGTGCGTCTGGCGGGCCCGTGAGGGGCCACCGGAACGAGCGATTCTAGCACGGCGGCGACCCCTTGGTCGCCGGGCTCGCAGGCGACGGATGTTGAACCGCGCCGAAGCGGGCCGAGGTGATCAGGCAAGGGGAAGGAGAGGCAGCCGCGAAGGGCGGGGAGGCGGGCGGGGCAGGAGGCGCGGAGCCGGCCGAGGCCGGCCCCGCGAGGT
>JABFRY010000074.1 GCA_013140955.1 Acidobacteriota bacterium | reverse complement strand
AGGCCGAGAGCATCCACATCATGCGGGAGGTGGTGGCGGAGTTCGAGCGGCCCGTGATGCTCTACTCCATCGGCAAGGACTCGTCGGTTCTGCTCCGGCTCGCGCAGAAGGCCTTCCACCCGGGGCCGATCCCGTTTGCGCTCCTGCACATCGACACCACGTACAAGTTCCGCGAGATGATCGCGTTCCGCGACGAGATGGCCGCGGCGGTCGGTGCGCGCCTGATCGTCCACACGAACCACGAGGCCATCGCCGACGGCACCCAGCCCTTTGCCGTCGGCACCCAGCGCTGCTGCGGCCTGCTCAAGACCAAGGCACTGCTCGACGGGCTGAAGGCCGGTGGCTTCGATGCGGCGCTCGGCGGCGCGCGCCGGGACGAGGAGCGCTCCCGGGCGAAGGAGCGCGTGTTCTCGCTGCGGGACGCCGAGGGCCAGTGGGATCCCAAGCGGCAGCGGCCGGAACTGTGGAACCTCCTGAACGGAAAGCTCCGGCCGGGCGAGAGCATCCGCGTGTTCCCCCTGTCGAACTGGACCGAGCTCGACGTGTGGCAGTACATCCACGTCGAGGAGATCCCCATCGTCCCGCTCTACTACGCGCGGGAGCGTGACGTGATCGTGCGGGGCAACTCCCTCGTCGTCCAGGAACAGCCGTTCGTCGTGACCATGCCCGGCGAGCGCCTGCAGCGTGTCCGCTGCCGCATGCGCTCGCTCGGATGCTCCCCCTGCACCGGCGCGATCCGGTCGGACGCGGAGACGGTGCCGCAGATCATCGAGGAACTCATCGCGACGCGTCAGTCGGAGCGGCAGCTGCGCATCATCGACCACGATCAGGATGGCTCGATGGAGATCAAGAAGCGGGAAGGGTATTTCTAGGCATGTCCGGACTCCTTCGCATCTGCACGGCCGGCAGCGTCGACGACGGCAAGAGCACGCTCATCGGCCGCCTCCTCTACGACTCGCGCTCCGTCTACGAGGACCAGGTCGCCTCGGTGGAACAGGCGTCCAAGAGCCGGACGGCCGGGCCGATCGACTTCTCGCTCTTCACCGACGGCCTGAGGGCCGAACGCGAACAGGGCATCACGATCGACGTGGCGTACCGCTACTTCGCCACCGCCCGCCGCAAGTTCGTGCTGGCCGACACGCCGGGCCACGAGCAGTACACGCGCAACATGGCGACCGGCGCGTCCACGGCGGACGTGGCGATCCTGCTGGTGGATGCGAGGAACGGCGTGCGCGCCCAGTCGCGCCGTCATGCACGGATTGCCAAGCTGCTGGGCATCCGCGACTTCGTGCTCGCCGTGAACAAGATGGACCTGGTGGAGTTCGACCGCGGCGTCTTCGACCGGATCGTGGACGACTTCGAGGATCTCCTCGGAGGGCTGCCCGTGCACGCCATCCCCATGAGCGCACTCCACGGCGACAACGTCATCGGACGCAGCGACCGCACGCCCTGGTTCGAGGGGCAGAGCCTGCTGGAGTATCTCGAGACCGTGCACGTGCACCGGGACCTGCCCGCCGGCCCGTTCCGCTTTCCGGTGCAGTTGGTCAGCCGGCCCGACGACGCGTTCCGCGGCTACGCGGGCCAGATCGCCTCCGGCGTGGTCCGCCGCGGCGACACCCTCACCGTGTGGCCCTCCGGGCGGTCGGCGCGCGTGAGCCGCATCGTGACCTGGAACGGCGACCTGGAGCAGGCGTTCGCGCCGATGTCGGTGACGCTGGCGCTCGACGACGAGATCGACATCAGCCGTGGCGACATGCTCGTCTCCGAGCCACCGATGGTCGGCCAGCGCTTCGAGGCCGAGCTCGTGTGGATGGACGAGCGGCCCCTCGACCCGTCGCGGGTCTACGTGCTGAAGCAGACCAGCCGCACGGTCACGGCGGAAGTGAGTCACGGGCTGGTGCTCAACCAGATCGGCTCGGTCGTGGTGTCCACCTCCCGGCCCCTGGTGTTCGACCGCTACGCCGACAACCGCTCGACGGGCAGCTTCGTGCTCATCGACCCGGCGACCCAGTTCACGGCCGGCGCCGGCATGATCACGAATCCGGCGCACGAGAGCACCACGGTGGCCGCCCCGATGACGGCGGCCGAGCGGATCGCGCGGCTGGCGCGGGACGCCGCTTCCGACACCGACGCCATCACGGCCGTCCAGCGAGCCATTGAGGAGATGCTGACATGAGCGACGCACGCACCGTCATCACGGACACCCTGGCCCTCGAGGGCAGGCACTGCCTCACGTCGAGCTTCCAGGCCGAGTGCGTCGTGCTGACCCACATGCTGATTGCGCAGCGGCCGGATCTGCCGGTGCTGTTCCTCGACACGCTCCACCACTTCGCGCAGACACTGGAGTACCGCGACCGGATGGCCGAGGCCTGGGGCCTGACCCTGGTGAACCTGCGGGCCGCCGAACCGCAGGTCGGGCTCTGGCAGTCGGACAGCACGACGGCATGCTGCGCCCGTCACAAGGTGGGGCCGCTCTTCTCCGCCCTCGAGTCGTATGACGTCTGGTACACCGCGCTGCGTCGGGACCAGTCACCGTCGCGCGCGACCATCCAGGAGGTGGAGCCCTTCAGGCTGCCGAGCGGCAGGATCATCCAGCGCGTCAGCCCGCTCGCGTCATGGACGGCGCGCGACGTGTGGGCCTACGCCAAGGCGCACGACATCCCCTTGCTCCCGCTCTACGAACTCGGCTACTCGAGCATCGGCTGCGAGCCCTGCACCACTCTGCCGCTCGACCCGGCCAATCCCCGCTCGGGCCGGTGGCAGGGCGAGAAGCTCGAGTGCGGGATCCACGTCCAGGCCGCCGCCGACTGACACCGTTCACGTGTCGGGGTGGCACTCCGGCGCGCATGCGACGGGCGGCGGGCCGATCCCGTCTCAGCCCGCCGCGAGCGCGGCGGTGACCATCGTGTCGGACACCTCGGAGAAGTCGCGGTAGAACGTCCCGACCGCCACGAAGCCAGGCGGAGCGTGGAGGCACACGATGTCGTCGGCCTCCGCGCCAACGAGCGCCAGCGAGGAGGGCGCAGCGACCCCCACGGCCACCACCACGGTGGCCGGCCCCCGTTCGCGCACGGCACGGACGGCGGCCACCATCGAGGCGCCCGTGGCGATGCCGTCGTCGACGACGATCACGATCCGACCCGCGGGATCGATGGGCGGGTGCACACCCGAGTACAGGACGCGACGCCGGCGGATGAGCGCGAGCTCCTCGGCGATCTCCTCCTGCACGTAGTCCCCGGCCACGTCCTCGAAGTACTCGTTGCGCACGACCGCGCCCGACTCGCCCACCGCGCCGATGGCGAGTTCTCGTTGCCCCGGGGCGCAGAGCTTGCGGACGAGCAGGACATCCAGGTCGCCATCGAGCGCATCGGCGATGATGCGCGCCATGGGTACGCCGCCGCGAGGCAGGCCGAGCACCAGGGGACGGCGCCCCCGGTAGGGCATCAGGGCCGCTGCGAGCTGACGTGCGGCATCGGCGCGGTCCTCGAACAGCATCGTGTCCTCACTCGGGTTCGGAGGTGGATGCGACGCCCACGAGCTGGGCCAGCACGGCCGGGTCGATCGGCTTGACGAGGTGGTAGTCGAACCCGGCGTCGGCCGTGCGCTGGCGGTCCTGTTCCTGGCCCCACCCCGTCTGCGCGATGAGCGTCACGTCGCGACCCGCCGGGTGCGCACGAAGACGGCGCGCGACGTCGAAGCCGCTCAGGCCGGGCATGCCGAGGTCGAGCAGGATCACGTCGGGCGCGAAGACCGCCACGAGCGCCAGGGCCTCCTCTCCCCCATAGGCCACCTGCACCTCGTGCCCGAGCTGCCCCACGAGGGCCGCAAGCATGTTGGCGCTGTCGACCGCGTCGTCGACCACCAGCACGCGCTTCAAAAGTCCCGCCTGGGCCTCCCCGGTGGCGCTGCGCTCGGGCAGGAAGCCGGCCGTCGAGCGCATGGCCGGCAGACGGATCACCATGGTGCACCCGGCGTCGGGTCCGTCACTGCGCGCCTCGATGGTCCCGCCGTGCATCTCGACCAGCCGCCGCGCCAGGGCGAGGCCGATACCAAGCCCTCCGGGAGCGCCGGTCCGTGACGTCTGCAGCTGCGTGAACGGCTCGAACACCTTCTCGAGCAGTTCGGGGAGGATGCCCACGCCCGAGTCGCGCACCGACACCACGGCGCAGCGGCCCCACCGGTCATCGGCCTCGATGTGCACGCTCACATCGATCCGGCCCCCCGGCTCGGAATACTTCGCGGCATTGTTCAGGAGGTTGGTGAACACCTGCGTCAACCGTGCGAGGTCGCCGTTGACCACCACCGCCCCCTCGGGCAGCACGAGCGTGAGGTCGTGACGGGAGGCGTCGATCAGGGGCCGGCTGGCCTCGACGGCCGCATGCAGGGCATCGGCGAGCGCGACCGGACGGGTGCGCAGCACGAGCTTGCCCCGGGTGATGCGGCTCACGTCGAGGAGATCATCGAGGAGGCGGCCCATCTGGCGCACCTGACGCTCGATGACGTCGCGATACCGCTGCAGGGCGTCGTCGCGGGCGCCCACGTGCTGCAACAGGGCCACCGCGCTCCGGATCGGGGCCAGCGGGTTGCGCAGCTCGTGCGCCAGGGTCGCCAGGAACTCGTCCTTCCGGCGGTCCGCCTCCTTGAGCGCCGCCTCGGTCCGCTTGCGCTCGGTGATGTCGTGGACCATCGCCAGTGTCGCCTGGGCCCGGCCCTCGTAGTCCCGGAGCGTCGTCACCGCCACCTGGACCCAGACCACGCCGCCATCGCGCCGGATGTTGCGTCGCTCGACCAGGTCGGCGTAGGTCGCGTCGAGGGCCGAGGCTCTCAGAATCTCGGCGTCGAGGGCCCAGTCGTCGGGGTGCGTGATCGTCTGCACGTGGCGGCCACGCAGCTCCTCGGTGGCGTATCCCAGCATGTCCGCGAACCGCCGGTTCACGTGCACGAAGTTCCCGCTGGCGGGATCGACGACGGCGATGCCGGCGCCGGCGTTCTCGTACACAGCGCGGAAGAGGGCCTCGCTGCGCCTCAGCGCCTCCTGGGCGGCGCGCCGCTGCAGGAACAGCCCGACCTCGTGCCCGATTGCGGCCAGCGCATTGAGATAGCCGGGCTCCGGCTCGGCGGGCCCCGGTGACGACAACTCGATCACCGCCACGCAGTGCCCCTCGTGCCGGACGGGAAAGGCGAGGACCGCCTGGCACCCGGCACGGCTGGCGAGGGCCGCGGCGAGGCCGGACATGGACGAGACGTCGTCGCGCCAGGCCGGCTCCCCCGTCTCCCACACCCGGCCCACCAGCCCCTGCCCACGCGCGTAGGCGATCCCGGCCGTCAGCGGCTGCATGTCCCGGAGGTCGTCGTGCCCGGGCGTGGCCACGGCGAAGCCAGCGCACCGCAGGACGAGGCCTGAGGCGTCGGGCTGCCACAGCGTCGCAGCCGTGGCACCCAGGTGTGTCGCCAGCGTCTCGAGGATGGCCGGCACGACGTCCGCGGTCCCCGGCCCCTCCGCCAGGAGGCGGGACACGGCATGCTCGGTCGCCAGCCACTGGTCCGCACGGCGGCGGGCAGTGATGTCGCGGATCACCGCCAGCAGTCCCGTCCTGCCGCCGGTCAGGGCGCTCACGAACGACTCGACGTGGATCACGCGCCCGTCGCGCGTGACGTGCACGTGCTCGCCCCGCCACTGGCCCGTGGTCCGCAGGGATTCGAGCGCCTCTGCCTCGTCGCCCGGCTTGAGCCACCGCACCTCGCATGCCTCGTGCAGGGGGCGCCCGAGCACCTCGGCCTCGGACACGCCGTACCGACGGAGTGCGGCCTCGTTCACGTAGGTGAGCCGGTAGTCGGCGTCGATGGCCACCACGGCGTCACGCACCTGGGCGAGCACATCGGCCTGGAACCGCACGTGCTCCTCGACGCGCTTGCGCTCGGTGATGTCCACGGCCGTGCCCAGGACGCCGATGACGCTGCCGTCGGCGCCCCGCTGGGGCCGCACGAGCAGGTCGAAGAACCGCGGCTCGCCCTTGTAGTGCACGCACAGCTCGCCGCGCTCCGCGTGGCCGGTGGCCAGCACGCGACGCTTGACCGCCTCCGCCCGGCGGGCATCCTCGAGTTGCTCGAAGACGTCGGCGTCGGTGAGCCCGCGCACGCCGTCCGGCGTCAGGCCAAGCCCCGGGTTGTGGATCCACGTGTAACGGAGATCGCGATCCTGGTTGAAGACGACGACCGGCGTGCGGTCGATCGCGGCCTCGAAGCGTTCCGAGGTCACCCGCAGCTGCTCCTCGACCTCTTCCCGCTCGGTGACGTCGGTCACCACGCCCACCAGCTCGACCACCACGCCGGCGGCGTTCCGCGTGGCCACGGCACGCTCATCGAGCCACGTGATGCGCCCCGTGTCCGGGCGGATGATGCGATACGTCGATCGGTATCCGTCCCCGTACGTGCCTCGCTCAACCGTCCGCGCATGACCGACCCGGTCGTCGGGATGGATGAGCGCCCACTCGTCCTCGGCCGATGGCAGCGTCGCCACGCCGTAGATGTCGGCCAGGCTGTCGGCCGCCCACCGCTTGTCGCCAAACGGGTCGGCCGTCCACGCCACGGTGCGCGCCAGGTTGAGGGTGAGGGTGAGATGACGCTGGACGCGGGCGAACGCATCGGTCAGCCGCTTGGGGGCCGCGGGGTCCCGCCGCTGTACACGCTCGGCCATCGGCAATCGGCCACCCCCTGCACGTCCCCGCCGCTCCTCGGCGTGCTCGCGCGCCTGGGACAGTGCGCCGCCCACGGCCTCTCCGAGCGTGGCCAGGAACGTCTGGCACGCGTCGTCGTCGTGCACGCCCCGCGCGAGCCCCACCACCAGCGCGCCGAGCAGCCGGTTCAGGCCGGGAATCCCGAGCGGCAGCACGAACGACGGCCCTGCGGCCGTGGGGCGATCCACCCGCTGCGGCTCGCGGCTGCGCAGCGCCTCGGCAATCGGCCAGGGCACCGAACGCAGGGCGCCCAGGTCCACGTGCTCGGGGGCGCCGGACCTCGCGTTCGCCCTCCTGTACGTCTGCGACGGCAGGCAGGCGACCCTCGCGGCGCGGGCGGGCGTGCCGGAG
>JABFRY010000268.1 GCA_013140955.1 Acidobacteriota bacterium | reverse complement strand
CCGCAGGACACCGGCACGACCGCCGGCGCGCTGGCGCTGCGGGGCGCCACCAACTTCGCCACGCCGGCTGGATGGGACACGGTCTACTCGCCGATCTTCAACCAGATCGAGCGGCCGGTGGCGCCCATGCTCATCGTGCGCGTCGAAACCGACTGGTACGCGCACGAAACCGAGTTCCGCTACGTGCTGCAGCCGGGTGAGGGCATCTCGGGGGAACACACGGTGCCGATCGGGCAGGTGTTCTTCATCCCCCGCGAGGAGATCACGCTGCGCGAGTGCACCGACGAGGAGATGGCGGCGCTGCGCCAGTCGATGGAGGCCTTCGCCGAGGAGAAGGCCAAGGTCCAGCTCACCACGCCCTACGGGCTCACCTACAGCCCGCACTACCTCCGGCGGAGCCGCTCGCAGAAGCCCTGACAGCTACTACACCTGGGTGGACCAGCACGATACGTTCGGCCTCGGCCGCGACCTGCCGATGTCGACCGGCAACCTGAACGACGGCCTCATCGCCTTCAGCGGTGGTGCGATGGTGGTGCTGCGTGTCCCGTATCCCATGGGCTTTTACGCCAAGGGTTTCGACGGACGCATCGACGACGCGGCGGCGGGGTGGAAGGGGCGGGGCCTCTGGGCCGCCAACGGCGACCGCACGCCGTAGCTCATCGAAGGCGGCAAGGGCTCGAGACCGCTGGCCGCGCACTTCCAGCTCCGGCCCGATCCGTTGGCCAAGTGAGGGGGCGGCCGCTATACTGTCCGACCATGAAGAGACGCCTGTCGCTCGTGTTCGTGCTCTCGATTGCCCTCTTTGGAGCCTACCTCCAGGGACAGGGCGGTCCCCGTCCCTCCGTGCTCGATGTCGTGAAGGTGCAGGACGACCTGTTCGTCATCCACAACGCGGTCGTGCCCGGCAACGTCACGGTGCTCGTGACCAACGAGGGTGTGCTCCTCGTGGACGACAAGTTCGCCGTGGACTACGACAACATCGTGGCCGAGGTGCGCAAGCTCACGCCGCAACCCATCAAGTTCGTCATCAGCACCCATCATCACGGCGATCACACCGGTGGCAACGCGAAGATGCAGGAGGCTGGCGCGCAGGTCATCACGTCGGAGCAGACCCGGAAGTACATGGTGGATGGGAACCTGCCCGGCATGCCCATGACCACGTTCGACCGCCGGGGCTTCGTGCACCTGGGCGGCAAGTCCGTGGAGCTGTACCAGTTCGGCCGGGCGCACACCGGCGGCGACACGTTCGTCTACTTTCCCGCGCACCGCGTGCTCTCGACCGGCGACGCCTTCACCTTCGGCGACGAGACCCCGCAGCTGGTGGACTACGCCGGCGGCGGCAGCGCCAAGGACTGGCCCTACACGCTCGACGGCGCGCTGCAGCTCGACTTCGACACGGTGGTGCCCGGCCATGGCCTCGTGACCACGAAGGCCGAGCTCCGCAAGTTCCGCGACAGCACCATGGCCGTGCGCACGCGCGTGCACCAGATGCTGGTGGAGAAGAAGACCAAGGACGAGATCTGGCAGGTGCTGCAGTCGGAGTTCCGCTGGAACCAGTTCCAGCAGCGCAGCGTCGACGGCCTGATGATCGAATTGCAGTAGCCGCGGCCGGCCAACCCCGCGCCGAACGGCGCGGCGGCGGACAGAACAGGATGCGTGCCGGGTGACCCTTCGCGGGTGCCCGGCACGTGTCGCGTACCGGCTCAGGCCAGCAGGTCGAGCACCGAGCCAATCATGTCGTCGGCCGTCCGGACCACCGCCGCGCCAGCCGCGACCTCGTGGCGCGCCCGCAGCAGGTCCACCATCGAGCCGGCCAGCTCGCCCTGCGCCCCGTCGCGTGCCACGCGCGTGGCCGCACGGTCCAGGCGGTTGAATCCCGTCTCGATGGTCTTGAGCCCCTGGCTCACCCCGTCCAGCATGTGGTGACTCCTCCGTGGAGGAATCGGCAGCCGGCTCAGGTCCTTGAGTGGAAGGGCAGGCACGAGAGGCGGAGCCCGGCCGTCGGCAGCCGGGCCCACGCGTGACTCAGGGCTGGTCGGGCGTCATCAGGCGGATCGTGCCGTCGCCCTTGTTGAGCAGCAGGATCTGGCCGTCCGGACCCTGCCCGAACCGCAGGTCGGCGCGCGTCGCGGGCGTCTTGCCCTGCTGGCGGTTCTTCTCCTGGATGAGCGCCAGGAGCGTCTTCGGCGTGCCGTCCGCATTGAGCAGGATCCGGCGCATCGCCGCCTGACCGCCGTTCGGCAGGGTGTCCGCGCTCACGTAGAAGATCTCGCCGCTGGGGTTGTCGCCGAAGATGACCAGGTTGGACAGGCGGGGAATCGCGGTCCCGCGGTAGACGTAGCCCATCGTCACCGCCGACTGTGGCTGCAGCAGTGGATCGAGCTGCCCGTACTCGACGATCGGGTAGGTGATGCCGGCTTCGCCGCGCATGCCCGTGAGGCCCACTTCGGCACGGCTGATGTAGCGGTAGCTGCCCTCCCACTTGTTCCAGCCGAGATTGCCGCCGCGCGGCACCAGGCTCACCTTTTCCACGATGTTCTGCCCGATGTCGGCGACGAACATGTTGCGGGTGCGGGAGTCCCAGGCGAAGCGCTGCGGGTTGCGCAGGCCGTAGGCGTAGATCTCGCCGAGCGTGTTCGGGTTGTTGTCGCTCACGAACGGGTTCGCGTCGGGGATGCCGTACTTCCCGTTCGCGCTGTTGCGCCCCATCGGGTCGATCCGCATGATCTTGCCGAAGGGCGACGCCAGGTTCTGCGCGAGGTTGATCGGGTCGCCGCCGCTGCCCCCGTCGGCGAAGCCGACGTAGAGCAGGCCGAATTCGGGGCTGCCGGGCTGCGCCGTGGGGTCGAAGCCGAGCTGACCGCCATTGTGATTGGCGAACGGCTGCTGCATCCGCATCAGTTCACGCGGCGCACCGCCGTCGTACGTCTCGGCCGCGGCGTTGCGGGCGGTCCATTCGAGCAGGACCGAGTCGTGCGTGTCACCGCCGTCGCCGGGCGTGAAGTCGGGACGGGGGCCGGTGTTTTCGCTGTCGGTCAGCGTGTAGAACCTGCCGTAACCCGGGGTGCCCGCCTGGCCGAACTGCGGGTGGAAGGCGAAGCTCTGGAAGCCGCGCTCGCGGCCCTCCGACTGCACGCGCACGCCCCACATGCTGGCGTTGATGTCCACGTAGGGCCTCACCGATCGCCCGTCGTAGCTCACGCTGTACAGCGGCCCGCGCATGTCGTTGACGAACATCCGGCGGGTACCCGGCTCGGTCACGAGCATCATCGGGCGCGCCGCCACGCCGCCGATGTCGGGCAGCGAGGCAAACTCCACGACACGGACGGGAATCATCCCCTCGGTGGCCTGGATGGGCGTCGGAAAGGGATCGTCCGGCGCCTGGGCGCACACGGGACTGGCCATGAGCCAGGCGGCCAGGAGCAGGCAGGTCGTGCGGGTCATGCATATCCTCCGTCGTCTGCGGGAACGCCCGGCGATGGGCCGGGCCGACACGGCGACATTCTGCCACGACCCACGGCGGCGGACGGCGCGTATAATCCTCGCCCATGCGGCGCTGCGCTCCACATCAGGCCCTGCGGCACCTTCGCTCCGCCGGCCTCGCTGCGGCCTGCTGCACCGTCTTGGCTGGCACCGCTCCAGCCGGCACCGCTCCAGCCGGCACCGCCCTGACCTCCACGGTCCTGGCGACTCCCGTGCTGGCCGCCGGTGCTGCCGGAGCCCAGGCGCAGACACGTTCCGGGCCGGTGCCGGTAGATCAGGACCCCAGCCACCGCATCGTCCTCAGTGCCCCCACCTTCCGGATCCTCGAGGTGGAGGTGCTGCCGGGCGCCCGCACGCTCGAGCACCTGCACGACCGGGATCTCCTCACCGTGAACACGGGCATTGGCACCACGCGCACACGCACGACGGGGCAGGACTGGGGCACACCGCGTGTGCGGCGGCTGGGTGAGACGACCGTGGCCGAGTACACCGGGCGTCCGGCGGCGCACGTCGTGGAGAACATCGACGACGTGGCGTACCGGCTCGTGGGGGTCGAGAACCTCAGGCCCGGAGGCTGGACGAGCCACGCCGCGGTGACGGTGCCCGGACAGGAGATCGTACTGGAGTCCCGCGCGTTCCGCGCGGCCGACGTGCGCCTGCCACGGGACGGCGAGACACCCGTGCACACCCACCCCGTGCCAACCCTGGTCGTGCTCGTGTCCGGCGCCGCGACCGCAGGCGGCGGGGCGCCCGGTGTGCTGCGTGAGACCGGCGCGTGGCGGCTCTTCCCAGCCGACGAGGCCCACGCCCTCGAGGCCGCACCCGGAGCAGAGGCGTACGTGGTGGAGGTGGAGATTCGCTGAGGCGGCGCTGCTCCGGGCGGTGCCGGCCCAACGAGTGCCAGACCGGCTAGTGCCAGCCCCCGAGTGCCAGACCCACTACTGCCAGCCCGACGAGTGCGACACGGAAGCGCGAACGGCGCTAGTGGACGATGGGGTCGTCGTCCTCCACCGGATCCAGGTGGGGAATCTCGAGCGCGCGCACCGCGTGCATGATGACCTTGACCGCGTCGTCCACCTCGCGGCCGGCCCGGCGCTGCCGCATGTCGTGCCTGATCTCACGCAGCGCGCGCAGGACCTGTGCGCGGTCGAACCGCTGACCCTGACAGTGTTCGCAGTAGCTCAACTCGTGCTCACCTCGGTTGCCAGTGTATGCGAGGACGCCGGTCGGGGCGAAGTCCGCCGCGGCTCCCGCGTGCGAGGCGCGGGTCCGATACACCGGGCGGAGGGATGATGTCGCACGACAGGAAACGGATTGGCCCGGTCGTGGTCGTGGCCTTGCTGGTCACGATGGCCCCGACGGTCGCCGTTGCGCAGATGTTCGTGCCCATGGGCCGGGCCACCCTGCGGGAGCTGCCCGGGCTCGAGATCGAGGTCGAGGCCGATCAGGCCCTCGAGGCGGCGGGGGTGACCGCAGGCGTGCTGCGGGCCACCGTCGCCGAGCGGCTGCGTGCGGGCGGCGTTCCGGTGTACCCCTCCCAGCAGGCCAACCCCGGCGCCACCCGGCCTTTTGTCTACGTGCTGGTCACGCCCCTGGCCCTCCCAGCGGGCGGGCACGCGGTGGCCCTCCAGGTGCAGGTCCGACAGGCGCTGCGGTCGCCGGTGACCGCGTCCGAGGTGGTGGATGCCGTCACGTGGGGACGCCAGTCGCTCGTGTTCGTTCCTCCAGGACCCCTGACGGCGCTGCTGCCGGAGGTGGAGGCGATGGTGTCGGGCCTCGTGGCCGACTGGCAGGCGGTGCACTGACGCACGTGGCGCGCAGTCGCGCCGCGCAGGTCCATCGGATAGGATGACGGGCATGCCTCACGCCTCTGTCGCCGCCCTCAGCCTCTGTGTCGCGGGCCTGTGTCTCACGGCGTGTACGAGCCCGCTGCCTGCCGATTCCGTGCAGCCCGGTAAGGCGCTGCAGGCGCAGATGCCCGCACCGGTGCGGTCGAGCGTGCCGGGCGTGGCGACCACCGGGGCGCTGCCGCCGATGCCGAGCCCCGGCTATCCGTCGGTCCGGCCTCTCGCCGTGGTGCACGAGGTCTATGCGTTCGCCGCACAACACCCGGAAGTCCTGCAGCACGTGCCCTGCTTCTGCGGCTGCCAGCAGCTGGGCCACGGGGCCAACCACGACTGCTTCATCCGTTCACGAGACGCTCAGGGGAACGTGACCTGGGACGACCACGGCTACGGCTGCACCATCTGTATCGACGTGGCCCGGGATGCCATGCAGATGTTCGCCGCTGGCGCGTCCGTTCCGGCGATCCGGGCGGCCATCGATCAGAAGTGGGGCGCGCAGTTCCCGTCGGCTACCCCGACGCCTCACCCCGAACACCAGTAGACGGACCCTGACGCCGTGCCTGGCGCCAGGCCTCGCGGTCGATCCCGTACTGGAGCACCGACGTCTCCGCCGGCAGGTGGGGAAGGGTCACCACGCGCTCGAGCGTCTCGCCAATCCGCTCCGCGACGCGGATCGAGGCCTGGTTGTCCGGCAGGATCAGGCTGACGACGTGCGGCTGGTCCAGGTCCTCGAAGGCGTGTGCGAGACAGCGCCGCGCCGCCTCGGTCGCGTAGCCACGTCCCCAGGCCGGCGGGCACAGCGTCCAGCCAATCTCGAACCCGGGCCATCCCTCCGGATACAGCGGACCGATTCGGCCCACGACGCGTGCCGTGTGCCGTTCGACCACCGAGAACATCCCGTAGCCGCGCAACTCCCAGTGCCCGATGGTGGCGCAGAGAGACTGCCAGGCGCCGTGGCGGGTGGCGGGGCGCCCGTCCGGGGCGAGCCACCGCGCGACGGCCGGGTCGCCCAGCATGGCCGCAAAGGCGTCGAGATCCTCGAGCACCGGCCGCCGCAAGACGAGCCGGTCGGTCTCGAGCCGGGTCATGCGCCGCGGGCCTGCCCCTTGTTGCGCCACTGGGCCCGGCGTTCCTTCGGCAGCGACTTCACGAGCGCTGACAGCGCGTCGGCTCGCGGCGTCACGTAGAACTGGTACGTGTAGCGCTCGAGGTCGGCGGGCGCATCCTCCGGGATGTCCGCCCCGTGCGCGCCCTTCGAGTTCAGGAACACGAGCATGGTGTTGGCGCGGAAGGGCACCACGCCGGCCAGCTCGCACCGGTGCCCCTCCTGCTCGGGATAGTAGGTCTGCTTGTAGCCGGCCTCGGCATCGCCCTCGACGCGGAAGATCTGCGTGCCGTAGCGTTCGTCGTCGCCCGGGCGGGCCAGGTACAGCAGGCAGGTCAGCAGGGAGCGCTTCGGATCGCGATGGGGATCCAGGTGATAGCCGGGGCGGCGCAGCATCAGGCGGCCACCGGACGTGCCGCCCGGGAGGCTCCCGGCCTGTTCGCGCGCGCCCGGCCCGAACACCAGGTCGTAGTGCCGCTGCAGGGGCTCGTGGAACTTCGCGATCAAGGCGGGCCGGAGCAACTGGACGGCGACCACCTCATGGACGAAGTTCCAGACATGGGTCGAGAGCGCCGGCGCCAGGGTGAGCGGCAGGGGCAGGTCCTGCTTCACGGGGTCGCGTTCGCCGAAGAAGGGGAGGGGGGGCAGCGCCTCGATCAGCAGGTCGTAGAC
>JABFRY010000525.1 GCA_013140955.1 Acidobacteriota bacterium | reverse complement strand
TCGGCAAAGACGCGCGCGAACATGCTCGGCTGCTGCAGCAGCGCGTCGAGCACGGTGCGGCGCATGCGCGGCGTGAGGTCGCTGTCAAACCAATGCTGGATGCGCAGCGCCTCGGCGCGCTGCGCCTCTTCGCGTGCAGCGGTGGCACGCGCCTGTTCTTCAGCCTGGCGCGTCGCCTCGGCTGCCCGCGCGCGCTCGGCATCCGCCGCCGCGACCCGCGCGGCTTCCCGGCTCGGCTCGTCCGACACCAGCGCGAGGTTGCCGCAGTCCACCGGCAGGATGAAGGTGTAGGTGCGATTCATGTCGTCCACGGTGAACTCGTAGGCGCGGAAGGGACGCTGCCCGCCCCAGCGCAGCGTGCGCATCAGGGCCGGTGCGCCGCCGCGCTGACGGATGGCCATCCACTGCATGGTGCCGCCCACCGGGAAATCCACCTCGCGCAGCATGGCCGGATCCGCCGCCGACAGGATCTCCCTGATGCGCGGCGCGAGCGACGCGAGGCCGGCGTCCTGCAGCACGGCCGTGAGGCCCTGCTGTGCCCGTGGGTTGGCGGCCATCTGCCGCACGGCTGCCAGGTCGCGCACCGGGGCGTAGAACCGGGCGGGCGTGTTGAGGCGGAGGATCGTGCGGGTGCCGTCGTTCTGCGCTTCGGCGGTCGCGGCCAAGCCGGTGAGTACGACGGCCAGCACGGCGAGCCTCACGAGCGGATGGTGTCGCATCTCGTTCCTCCAGAGGTGGCGTCGGCCCTCGCGAGGCGGCCGGCGTGCGGGACCGCGTCGGTCCCATCGAGCAAAGGGGCTACGGCCCCGGCTCAGTGGAGGCAACGTTCGTGCCCGGCGGGTTTATGGGAAGAATGCACGCGTATGGGCGGATGCAGGCCCTTCGCGTGCCCCGGTCCGTGAAAGAACGCCTCATGTCGTTGGCAAAATCACCACTCAGCCGTTCGGCCGTTGACGGGGAGGTCAGCCCACACCGCTCGTGTGAGGCAAGGGGTGAACGCTGCCAGGCGCAAGAAGCGCGGTGTCGGCCGGACGCCGGCCCGTGCGGCGGAGGTTGAGCGGTCCAGGAGTGCGGCAGGAGCGCGATGGCGATGTTAGGGCGTGACGGAGGCGCCGATGAACAGCTCGAACGGGCCCCAGTAGTAGGGCTTGGCCGTCACGCCACCCCGGGCCAGCATCGCGAGCTTCGCATGCCTCAACGCGAGCGCCGGTGTGTCGCCCGTCGCCAGTTGCGCATACATGTCGCCCATCAGCTGTGCGGTCGAGCGATCGTCCACGTCCCAGAGTCCGGCAACGACGCGCCTGGCCCCGGCACGCATGAACGCCCACGCGAAGCCCACGAGGCCCTCACCCGAGTACGTGCGCTCACCGGCGCTGCGGCACGCCGACACGGTCACCAGATCGGCCGAGAGTTGCTGCTCGGCGATGTCACGCGCGTAGAGCTTATAGCCCGAGGCACCCTGTGACAGGACCACGGCCGAGTCGAGCGGGCTCTCCATGTTGGCCGTGGCATGCGCCGCGAAGTGGATGATGTCGTACGTCTCCGCGCCCGCCGCGAGATACGCGGCCGGCGAGGCGGCCGGCCCACGCACGACGGTCGCCGCGTCTGCATACAGGCGCGAGATCGCGCTGATCTCGGCCGAGGCGAACTGCAGGGCCGGGAACGCGGGGTCCACGGCCTCGGCGTCGCCTACGAGCAGCACCCGCTCCCCGCTGCGCCGCTCCGCACGGTCGGTCGCCGGCCCGGCCAGGACTGCGAGCGAGGGCGCGCGGGCGATGAGGGCGTCCTCGATGAGGTAGCGAGGTTCGAGACCCGGCACGGGCAGCGTTTCGAAGTTGAGGCGGTTGAGCGCACCGTCCCCCACGATCACGAGCCGGACGTCTGTCTGCGGCAGCCATTTCGCAATCGGGGCCACGACGGCGGCGTACAACTGTTCGCCTGGCGAGTTCGGCACCCGCGCCACATCCGCCAGTGCGGTCACCAGCTGGTCCTGATGCGCCTCGACCAGTGCCTCGATCACGGGCGCACCTGGCAGCACCTCGACGTGCACGCCAGCCGCGTCCGCCACCCACGCCAGGGATCGCTCGGGACCGAGCCAGTACGACACGATCACGGCATCGAGGCGCCGCGCGGCCCGGCGGATATCCGCAGCGGTGACCCGTCCGGACGTGGTCATGCCGTGACGCTCCGCGAGCACGCGGGCCCGGCTCGAATCGGTGACGAGCAGCGCCTGTTCCACGCGTCCCTGCTCGAGGAGCACGTCCACGTACTCGCGGTAGAAGCGGATGAGACGTGTGAGCAGCGAGACCCGGTAGTCCGTCTGGAGCAGGTCGGACCGCGTGCGCTCGATGACGTCGAGCGCACGCTCGAAGTGGCGGTTGGCGTCGGCCGTGCGGCCGCTTCGGAAGGCCAGCCGCCCGAGCCCGGCTTCGGCGGGCCACTGCGCGGCGGGATCGTCGCGCCCGGCCTCGAGCGAGTCGTCGTAAAGACGGGCCGCCGCTGCGTCCTGGCCCCGACCCTCGGCGATCTTCGCGAGGTTGAGGATGCGCAGGGGCTCGGTGCGTGGGGTGCCCGCCAGCCGCTCCATCTCGCGCGTATGACGTTCGGCCTCATCCCACTGTTCGAGTTCGATGTAGGCCGAGGCCAGGTTGCCGGCCCAGAGCGCGGCATCCGGCGACGGCGTCTCGCCGGTGGCCATGTCGAGCGCCCGCTGGAGGTAGGGAATGCCTTCGTCGTACGAGCCGCGCAGCAGGTGCGTGCTCCCGAGTTCCCCAAGGGCCTGTTCGAGGAACCGGCGTGCCTGACCGCGCTCGTGGAGTTGCACGGCGCGTTCCTGCGCCGCCACCGCGCGGGCGAATTCTCCCAGGCGGGCGTAGCTCATGGCGGCGTTGCTCAGGGCCGCCGCGTACCGTGTGGTCGAGCCGAGCGTATCCATGGCCAGCACGCGCTCGAAGTAGGGCAGCGCCTCATCGAAGCGTCCGCGGGCCGTGCGCACCATGCCCAGGTTCATGAGCGTGCCGGCCAGGCCGAACTCGTAGCCGGATCGCTCGGCGATCGCCCGGCCCTCGGTCAGCGCAGCCTCGGCCTCGGCGGGGCGCCGCAGGCGGAACAGGATCTCGCCCTGCAGCGTACGGATGTCGACGGCGACGTCATCGGCCCCGGCCGCCTCGGCCAGCGTGCTGGCCTCGTCCAGTGCCCGCGCGGCCTCGTCGAGTTCGCGGCGCAGGGCGAGCAGGCGGGCGCGCAGGTATTCGCGCCGGGCACGCAGGCGCGGGCTGGTGACGTGTGCCGTCTCGAGCGCAGCGGAGGCGAGGTCCGGGTCGGGGCGCTGCAGCAGGATCTCGGCGCGCAGCAGCTGCAGCGCACCCTCCGTGGCGTCCTCCCCGTCCTCGAGCGTCAGTCCGCGGTCGGCGGTGGCGAGGGCGGCATCCAGGGCGCCCTCCCTGAACGCACGAACGGCCGAGTCATGCAGGGACTCGGCCGTCTCGGAAGGGGCGCAGGCACACCAGCACACGGTGGCCACGCTCATCAGGAGCGCGGCCGGCAGTCGTGGTCGTCTCAGGCCCACGACCCGTTGCAGCCGACGTCGGCGCCGTCGCCGTAGCCGTCATCGGGCGATCCGAGTTGAAACCGGGCCATGGTCAGGCGGCGGGACTCGGCCGTGATGATGATCTCGCCGAAGACGATGCGTCCGAAGTTGGGGATGGTCACGCCGTGTCCCTCGATTTCGGCGCCGGGGTACGGCTTTCTCGTCCAGTGGATCTCGCGCACGATCGTGCCGTAAATCAGGTTGCGGTTCTCCAGTCGGAGCCGGGACTTCCGGGCACCCGCAGCACCACGCATCAGCAGCTGCCGATCGAGCAGTTTCACCTGCCGCGTATCGTCGATGGCTGCGACGAGCTTGGACCGCGTGTCGTACTTCTGGAACGGCCGCAGGTTGAGCGTCACGGTCAGCCCGAAGTCGCCGACCTTCACGCCCTCGATGGTCGTGTCCTTGTCGGGCACGACCGAGGGCTCCCCACTGCCGTCCGGGCTGCGACCCGACAGCGACGCACGCAGCAGCCCAATCGTCACCACCGGGTCGCGGCCGATCTGCAGGTCGTGCAGTTCAGCGCTGACGCGCGTGGAGGACGTGAGTTCGTCCTGCACGCCCTTGCTGCCGACGGCAAACGCCTTCTTCGGGTCGTCGAACAGGCCTTCGGCCCGCGTCCGGCCCCCTCCGAAGCGGACCACGTCTGCGTACTCCCGGCCGGGGATGGTGGCCACCGAGCGACCACCGGTCGGGCCGAGCGCGCTCGCCCCGTCCACTTCGATGACCAGCGCGGCCGGCTTGTTCCTGACCTTGTAGAGCTGCCCGCCCAGGGCCGAGGCATGCCCGTTGAACACGAAGCGTCGTGCAGGTTCCATTGAACTCCCGGCGTCCGGCGCCGTTCGTCAGAACGACGCGACGAAGCTGTATTCGCCCAGGACCGCGCCGCTGGCGTCGGTGTCCCTGACGAGCAAGGTGTACTGGCCGGCCTCCGGCAGCGCGTCCACAGGAAGCAGGAGCAGCAGAGGCGCACCCGGTGAGGGGAGGGCTGCGCGGCTGGATATTACCGCAGTGCGCGCAGGACCGAGAAGTTCGTACCAGAGGGCGGCTGTCCCCGGCTGGACCTGGACGTCGGCCGACACGAGCAGGAAGGGCTGTCCGGCAACGACGGACACCTCGGGCGCCGCGCCTCGCGACGCCGGCCGCAGGGCGATCGGGGCCAGTGCCTGGGGTGCCATCGCGTCCCGCAGCGCCGGCACGGCCACGAACGACTGATAACTGGCCACGAGCGCCAGGCCGGCGGCGACCGCCCACGGGAGAACCTGCCGGATTCCCGAAGCCTGCCGCCCTACTGGATTCTGTTGAACGACAGAACTCTGGGCCCTCTGGGGCATCGCGACGACGCCCTGCGATAGGGCACCAGACCCTGAATGCTCTCGCATGAGATCGCCGGCACGCACGTCGTCCGCGCACTCGGCACAGTCGAAGTAGTGCTCTTCGAACTCGTGTTTCTCGAGTTCTGTCATTTCACCCAGAAGATACCGCTCTGGTGCCAACGATGCGATCGCCTGCTCGTGGTTCATGGTCGTTCTTTCGAGTGGTGCGCTTCACGCCCCTGGCGTTTCGTCCCCCGAGGCCAGGCTGGCCCTGAACCGGGCCTTGGCGCGGTGCAGCAGCACGCGCAGATAGTTGCGATCGACGTTGAGCTCGGCGCAGATCTCGTCCTTGTCCCGCTCCTCGAAGAACAGCCAGCGGATGAGGTCGCGCTCACGCTGGGGCAGTGTCGCCAGGGCGCGGTGCACCCGCGCGCGCGACTCGTCCTCGAGGACCGACTCCTCGGCGCTGCCCGCGGGGTCCGCAGGTTCGGCGTGGTTGTCCTCGTCGAGAGGCGTCACCCGGCCTTCCGATCGGTAGGCCTCGAAGAGCACGTTGTTGCAGACCGAGTTGACGAAGGCGCCGAAGCCCTCGGCCGACGTCACGCCGCCCTTGCGGCGCAGCGTGAGCAGGACGCGGGCGAAGGTCTCCTGACGGGCGTCTTCGATGAGCGCCGGCGAACGCAGCCGCGAGCGGAGCTTGATGGTGAGGAGCTGCCCGAAGTACCGGGTGAAATGCTGCTCGGTGTCCGGGTCGCCGGCCGTCAGCCTGTCGACATACGCGCGGTCGAACTGGAATCGTTGCTCGCGGGACAAGGCGGGCCATCGTACGACGCTGGTTGAGGCGGTGCAACGCGATTTGCGTCGGGCAGCGTCACAGGACAGCGAATCGACGACGCAACTGGACAGGTGCGACCGGATGGTGCTGCGGAACAGTGCTGTGGAACAGTGCTGTGGAACAGTGCTGTGGAACAGTGCTGTGGAACAGTGCCGCGAGACTGCGCGACGAGACTGTACGACGGGGCTGTGCAACGTGACCGTCAGGCGTTGCGCCCGTGTCGTGGTTTCGTGACGTCGGTGTGCGAGGTGATGCGTCCGGTCCGCGTGGGGGCGTCGCGGTCGCCACCCGCAGCCTGCGGGCGCACGGCCGGACACATCGAGGGCGCTCGTCACCCGCACCCCCTGGCCCGCGCGTGCGGGCCGATGGCGGGACGGTCAGGCCGGCGCGTCGGTCGGGGGCGCCTCGTCGGGCAATCCCAGCGCACCGCGCACGAACACCGGCTCCGGCATTGCGCCCATCAGCTCGATGGTGCCGTTGATCACCGTCTTGGGGACGCCCGTCACGTTGAACCGCCGTGACAGATCCATGAACTCGGTGGCCTCGACACACGTGGCCCGCACGTGCGGGCTTTCCACCGCCATCCGGTAGGCCAGGGCCACCGCCCGTGGGCAGTGCGGACACGTTGGCGTCACGAACACCTGGATGTCCATCGGACCCACGACGTGCTCGGCCACGAGGGCCCGGCTTTCGGGCGATAGACCGGAATCGGCCGTCCCTGCAAGGATGACGGCCTCCACGAGCGACATGAACTCGTATCCAGCCGGAGCCCCGAGAAACCGCAGGCGCGCGTCTTCCCCGTCCCGCAGCAGGACGACGGCCGGCACCCCGTCGATCCCGAAGGTGGCAGCGCGCTCGCGCTCCAGCACGAAGTTGACCTCTTCCACGGAGATCAGCTCGCTGAGGTCGGCCACCTCATCCAGGATCTGGCGCGTAATCAGAGCGGTTTCGGGGGCTGCGATGGCCTGGGTGAAGAACAGCAGCGTCACCGGATGGGTGATCGCACCCAGGTGCGCCTTGACGGTCTGCCGGTCCTGTTCGGAGAGGAGGCTCATGGCTAGATATTGAAGAGGTCGTCGAATGCCTTCCGGGCGTCGTTGTTCCGCGGCGTCGTGGTCTCACGTTCTACGACGGTGCGCGCCGAGTAGAGGGTGCATTCGTTGCGGACGTTCTTGGGCGTCACCCGGGCCGGAATCGTCTGCATGCACTCGAACCGGCTCCCCGGGTCGAACGATTCGCACTGCGAGCAGGAATGGAGGTCGGTGCTGCACCGGTTGCAGCGACTGGCGAGGCCCACGTCCTCGAGCACCACGTGCCCGCACTGCGAGCACTTCACCACCCGCCGGTATCCGGGCAGGTTGACGGCCTTGTGTCCGTCCTGGGACAGGCGTCGCGCCCCGGCCGGGGCGCGACGCCTGTCCCAGGACGGACACAAGGCCGTCAACCTGCCCGGAT
>JABFRY010000299.1 GCA_013140955.1 Acidobacteriota bacterium | reverse complement strand
GGTCAGCAGTGTGCACGCCAGCCGCATCATGGCCTCCGTCCCGGACGCGTCGCGGCCGCGGCCGCCCGGCGTGCCTCGGTGTCCGCCTTCAGGTTGGTATACACGGCCTCGACGAACATGTCCGTCGTCCATCGCCCGCTCGTGGCGCCGTAGCGGCCATCCCACTCGAAGGTGGGCCGCGCCGTCTTCACCTGCTCCACCGTCAGGCCCTTGTCGATGAGGGCTTGCACGCGATCGCGCACGATGGTGACCATGTCGCGGTAGTAAGCCACGTCGCCCATGTCGCTGAGACGCCCGCGGCCGGGCACGATCAGCGTGCCGCCTTCCGAGCGGAACTCGGCCACCGCCAGGTCCAGGATGCGATTCAACCCGGCAACGAGACCGTTGACGTGTCCCCCCGACGCCAGGTCGATGACCGGGTACGACTCGGTATTGAAGATGTCGCCGGCGGCAATCACGTCGCTGCCCCGGAACCACACCAGCGAGTCGCCGTCGGTGTGGGCCGCGGGCTGATGCATCAGCTGCACGCCTTCCCCGTTGAAGAAGTGACTGAGCTTCATCGTGTCCACGTAGTACGTGTCGGTCGGCAACGCCCTGAACGGTGTGGCGGCCTGCCCGGGCGTCGGCGTGTTCATCCGCACCAGCACGTTCTCGTGCGCGAGGATGGCGGCGCCCTCGCCGGCGTCGGCAATATTGCCCGCCACGTTGCCGCCGGTGAACGTGCGACCGACCGCGGCCACCGCGGCGTTGCCGCCCGTATGGTCGGCGTGCGCGTGGGTGTTGATGATGTAGCGAATCGGCTTGGGCGCCGGGACCGGGTTCTGCGAGTCCTGGATGGTGGACCGCCCCTCGGCGGCACCCTGGGGCAGGCGGGCCGCACGCGCCTGATCGAGGAGCAGGGCTCCCTGAATGCGCTGAATCGCGGCCAGCAGGCGGTCGGTCTGCCCGGGCAGTCCGGTATCCACGAGCATCACGCCGTCGGGCCCGATCGAGGCCGTGACGTTGGCGCCGGCCCCCACCAGCATGTAGAGATTCCCGCGGATGTGCACGACCTGCACGGCGTCATCAGCTGGCGCGGGCGGCTGCGCGACGGTTTGCGCCGCCTGCTGCGGTGCGCCTGCCAGCGTGGCGCCTGACAGTGTGGCGCCTGACAGTGTGGCGACCGACAGTGCTACAGCCGACAGTGCGGCAGCCGACAGTGCTACAGCCGACAGTGCCGTGATGCCGTGAGCACGACCGTGCTGGCGCGTCACTGCTGCCCCCTGGCCGGACGCGCGGGCACGGCAGGCTGGAACGCGGGCGGCAACTGCACGTTCACCACGACCGGTGGCGGAATCGAGGTGTCCGTCGGCTTCGGAGGAGGCGTGCCCGCCGCGATGCGGGCGCGAATCTCCGGGTACATCGACGCGGCACCTGCCGTCACGACATCGAAGGGAATGCCGTAGCGGGCCGCGAAATCGGTCACCCAGGGGTTCATGCCGGGGAGGAAGTGCGGCACCACGCCCTTCTCCCGGTCCACCTCCTGCACCACGGTGCAGGGGTAGGGCGGAATCTGCTGGTAGGGATCGACCTGGTACTCGCTGCTCCGGATGAGGGGCTCGCTCAGGTAGACGGGGTCGTACACGATGGTCAGCCAGGTCAGGTACTCGCCCCGGCGGATCAGATACTGCGTGAGGGTGGCCTTATCGCTGTGGTACACCCCGTTGCGCTTCAGGTATTCCTCCTTCAGGTGGGTGACCGTGATCTTCAGCATGTCGCCCTCCCACTCCCCGGTCGAAAAACCCGCCCAGCTGTGCGGCGTGTGCTCGGGGGGATGCGGGCGACCGTCCATGTAGATCGGGCGGTCCACCGACCGGAGCCACTCGGTGTGCCAGGCGGTGGTCTCGCGGGACACCGGGTCCACTTCCTTCCAGATGCGCAACTGCGAGGGCCCACGCGCGATGTAGGCGCTGCCGTGCGGACGGCACTGCCACTCGGGCAGCGTCTGAATCGAGGCGGCCCAGGCCGCGGCCCGCGCCCGGCCGGCATCGTTGAGGGGAATACCCACCCAGTCGCCAATCTCGGTGTTGCCAGTGTTGTCCTCGGCGCGCACCACGCGCCAGTCGCCAGACAGATCGATCTGGGCCAGCGCGGGCGTGGCGCCGGCCAGACAGCCGAGCACGACGCAGGCTACGAGGCCGTTACGGACCCAACTCGTCATCGCGTCCTCACAGAAGACACCACGGGGGAGAAACCCACCCGCCTGGGCCCTCGTGCCGTGGAAACACGGCGACGAGGGACAGGGCGGAAAAATGCGGAACCGGCGCCACCCCCACGGGGCGACGCCGGTCGTGGAGGCTGGCGACAGCGCGTGCTGGCAGCACCGCTGTGCCGACAGCACTTGCCGACAGCACTGTGCCGACGTGCCGGCACCTAGAAGGAGTACTTCACCGCGAACTGCATGATCCGCGGGTCGCCGGCGGTCTGAATCTGCCCGAAGTTGGCGTTGGACAGGTTCGAGACGGGATTGCCACGGATGAAGTTGTTGGTCAGGTTGAACGCCTCGGCACGGACCTCGAACTGCTGGGTCCCGACGCGGAAGAGCCGCGAGAGCACCGCGTCGAGGGTCCAGCGGCCGGGGCCGTAGTAGCCGTTCATCAGCGAGTTGCCGAAGGTGCCAAGCGCCGGCTGGGCGAAGGCGGCGCGGTTCAGATAGTTGAGCCCGTCCCTGTCGGCATACACGTCGTCGCTCACCACGTCGGCGCGCTGGTTCGTCACGTTGCCGTTGAGCGCGCGATCCTGGCCGGTATTCACCGTCAAGGGCGCACCCGACTGCACGCGGAAGATGCCGTTCACGCGCCAGTCGGAGACGAGCTTCCCGACCATGCCGTCCACCTGCGGCGTCAGGTAGCCGACCGTCGCGTTCACGATGTGCCGGCGATCCGATTCGCACGCGCCGTAGTTGTAGTCGGGATTGTCGGGGTCAGCCCAGCCGGTGCCCACGTTGGGCAGCTGGGTCGTCGGGTGGCCCATGCACTTCGACAGCGTGTAGTTGGCGCTCATCGAGATGCCGTCCACCGAGCGGCGCTGGATCGACAGCAGGAGCCCGTTGTAGTTCTGGCGCCCGCTCGTGTCGTGCTGGTCGAGGAACCCGATGGAGGACGCCCCTGTCGGGTCGGCCAGGCTGAGCACGCGGCGCTGATTCAGGTTGCCCTGCACCGAGCACACCGGGAAGAACCGGGGCCCGGTCGAGGTCTGCAGCGTGCATGGGTCGAGCCCCAGGAACACGCCGGGGTTGAGCGACCGCATGTTCCAGAGGTTCGCGGTGTGGTTGCCGATGTAGGTGGCCGAGAACGCCATGTCCGGGCCGATCTGCTGCTGGAACGCCACGTTCCAGGAGTGCTGCTGCGTGTTCGGCGTGTCGGGGTTCACCGCGAGGAACGACCCGAACGCGGGGAACGGCGCGTTGGCATCGAAGGTCACCGGAAACGGGTCGCCGCCCGGGAAGCCCGCGTACGGATTGTCCAGGCCCACCGCCTGGAGCCGCACCTCGGCGCCCCACGGCGGAGCGAGCGACGTGTTGAGGTGGTACTGCGCGTTCACGAAATCGTAGCCGAGCGAGTAGCCGGCGCGGATCGACGTGCGTCCCTCGCCGGTCGGATCCCAGGCCGCCGACACGCGGGGGGCGAAGTTCTGCCACCGCTTGTTCTGGCCGGACTGCCCGTTCACGAAGCCGGATTCACCCGGGTACAGGAACCCGGCAGGCGCGTTGGGGAACACCGTGCTCTTCACGCCCTGATTGAAGCGATCGAGAGAGAAGTTGTAGATCTGCTCGTTCGGCAGCTGCTGCGGGAAGTAGGGCTCCCACCGCACGCCGTAGTTGAGCGTCAGGTTCGGGTTCGCGCGCCACGTGTCGTTCACGTAGAAGCCCGTGTACCACTGGTACATGTCGAGGAAGTTGGGCGCCGCCTGCAGGAACTGGCTCACGTTCCCCAGCAGGAAGTCGGAGAGCGGCAGGCCCGTGACCTGGCCGTTGATCGTGAACGAACCTGGCGAGCGGACGTGCGCCTCGTTGTAGGACGTCCACCGCGAGATGTTCACGCCCACGCCGATCTGGTGATTGCCCTTGATGGTGGTCAGGTCGTTCGACACCTGGAAGGCCTTCGTGTCGAAGATGGCGAGGTTGTTGACGCCGCTGCCCACCGTGAAGGCACCCGGGACGCTCAGGATGAAGTGGTCGTCCAGGTAGCTGAAGATGTTGATGCCCAGATCCGCGGCGTTGAAGTACCCCTCGTGATTGCGCTGGATGTAGGTGGAGTTGTACGAGAAGCGGAACGCGTTGACGGTGCTCGAACTCACCACCCACGTCTCGCCCAGGGTCAGCGCGTGGCCGAGATTGTCGAAGCCGCCCTGCGCAGAGGTCAGGAGGTTGTCCGACGACGCCAGCGCGGGCGGGGTCAGGAACGACGTCCCGATGTAGCGGCCGAACAGCGTGTGGTTGTTGTTGACCTGATAGTCGACGCGACCGACGAACTGATTCTCGTCGGTATTGCGGCTCGCGCCGTACGTCACCTGGCCGCAGGGGTCGGTGGTCGTTGGCAGCCGCTGCGCCAGCGCCAGAGCCGCCGGGCTGAACTGCGATGGATCGACGCGGTTGCCCACGAAGGGTCCGCGCAGGTTGAGGTTGCCCCCCGCGCGGCAGGCCGCCGAGGCCGCCGTCGTGAAGTCACCCGCCAGCATCTGCGCCGTGGGCACGAACGCGATGTTGTCCACCGGCGCCTGCTTCGTGTAGGTGCCCTGGTAGCCGCCGAAGAAGAACATCTTGTTCTGGATGACCGGCCCGCCGAGCGTGCCGCCGAACTGGTTGCGGTTCAGCCCATCGTTCTGCCGCTCACCGTCGATGACCGCCGCAAAGGGGCTGGTCGCGTTGAAGCGGTGGTTGCGCCAGAACTCGAAGAGGTCGCCGCGGAAGACGTTGGTGCCCGACTTGGTCACTGCGTTGACGGAGGCGCCCGAGTGGACGCCGGCGCCGGCGCCGAGGGCGCCCGTCTCGACGCGGAACTCCTGCAGCGCATCGGGGAACGGCAGCGGGAGGTTCAGGTTGTCGTAGGGGTTGTTGTGCATCGCCCCGTCGAGCAGGTAGGCGGTGCCGAAGCCCTGGCCGCCCGCGACCGCGATGCCGCGGCCGCCCGAGGTACCCTGGAAGCTGCGCGTGGAGGCCTGGGTCGTCTGCACGGCGGCGCCGGCCAGCTCGATGAGATCGGTCGGGTTGCGGCCGTTGAGCGGCAGCTCCTCGATGCGCTCGTTCTCGATGACCTCGCCGATGCCCGCGCGCTGGGTGTCCACGAGCGGCGCGGCGGCCTGCACCGTGACGGTCTCCTCGAGCGCGCCGAGCCCCAGCACGATGTTGATGGTCGGCGCACTGCCCACCTGCAGGACGACGCCCGTCTGCTGGAAGGAGCGGAAGCCCTGCAAGGTCGCCTCGATGCGGTACGGACCAATGGGCAGGTTGAGCAGCACGTATCCGCCACCGCCGTCGGATACGGTGCTTCTGACTAATCCAGTGTTGGTCTGCGTGACCGTGACGTCCACGCCGGGAAGCACGGCCCCGCTGTCATCCCTCACCGTTCCCGAGATCTGCGCCGTCGCGCCCTGGGCGTAGACGGCGCGGTCGGGCATCGCGAAAAGGGTCAGCAAAGCCACCAACCCCGCGACAGCGCCGCGCAACTGAATCTTCATTCAACCATCCTCCGTGAGCTCCAGAAAGAGCAGGCCAAGTCGGACCGGGCGCGAGTATACTCAGCCCTCCGACGCCAGGTCAATATTCTGATATTGCACTTGACGGTCGAACGGCGGCCGCCGACTGGGTCGGGGCCGCGTCAGGACGCGCCCCGATGCCGACACCTGGTGTGAAGCAAGTCAACATTACCCACGTCATCGATCGGAGCCGCCTCGGCGGCGTCCAGATCACCACCTTCGTCCTGTGCCTGCTGTGCCTGATCATGGACGGCTTCGACGTCCAGGCCCTGGGGTACACGGCGCCGGCGCTCATCCAGGACTGGGGCGTGTCGCCCTCGGCCCTCGGGCCCGTCTTTGCCGCCGGCAATTTCGGCGTGCTGATCGGCGCACTGTTCTTCAGCATGGTGGCCGACCGGATCGGACGACGGCCCGTGCTCATCTGGGCCACGTTCTTCTTCGCGGTGATGACACTGCTGACGGCCCGGGCGGCCACGGTGGGCGAGCTGCTCGCCCTGCGGTTCATCGCCGGCATCGGGCTCGGCTGCATCATCCCGAATGCCACGTCGCTGGTCGGCGAGTTCAGCCCGGGGCGCAACCGGGTGACGCTCGTGATGGCCATCACGGTGGGTTTCACCGTGGGCGCCGCCATCGGCGGGTTCATCGCGGCCTGGCTCATTCCGGCCTTCGGGTGGCGGTCGGTCTTCTACTTCGGGGGCGCCGTGCCGCTCGTCATCGGTGTGGCCATGCTGCTCTGGCTCCCCGAGTCGCTCCAGTTCATGGTGCTCAGGGGCCGTGACCGGGCACGCATCGCTGCATGGCTGAAGCGCATCGACCCCTCCGTCGAGGCCGACGCCACCACGGAGTTCCACATCGCCGAGCAGCGCCGGACCGGCGTGCCCCTGATGCACCTGTTCCGCGAGGGGCGGGGCATCGTGACGGTGATGCTGTGGGTCGTGAACTTCATGAACCTGCTCAACCTCTACTCCCTGGCCAGCTGGCTGCCCACACTCGTCCGCGACGCGGGCTACTCGACGTCGATCGCGGTCCTGGTCGGCACGGTGCTGCAGGTGGGCGGCACGATCGGGACGTTCGGCCTGGCGTGGATGGTGTCGAAGGGCGGGTTCGTCCGGACCATGAGCGCCACGTTCGCAATCGCCTGCGTGAGCATTGCCTTCATCGGGCAGCCCGGGCTGTCGCTCCCCCTGCTCTTCGTGGTGGTCTTCATCGCGGGCTGGTGCGTCGTGGGCAGCCAGCCCGGATTGAACGCGCTGGCGGCCACCTACTACCCCACCTACATGCGCGCCACGGGCGTGGGTGCGGGCCTGGGCATCGGGCGCATCGGCGCCATCGTGGGCCCGGTCATCGGCGGTGAGTTCCTGCGCCGCCAGATGACGAATCAGGATATCTTCCTCGCAGCCGCCGTGCCCGCGCTCGTCTCGGCCATCGTGATGTTCGCGCTGCGGTGGACGATGACGCTGCCC
>JABFRY010000261.1 GCA_013140955.1 Acidobacteriota bacterium | reverse complement strand
CCATCACCCTGTCCCCTTCGGCGCAGCTGGTGGCAGCCGCGTTCGGGGCAGCGCTCCAGGAGCTTCTGGGGCGACAGGCCACCACATTGGCCGAAGCGGCGGCGACGCTCCGCGCGGTTGAACTCGGCGCCCTGGAGTTCGGGAAGGGCGCCCACGGTGACACCGCATACCTCGACCTCATGGCGCTCCTGATGGAACAGGGCTCGCGGGTCGAGCCGGCGACTCCGCCTCTGGAGCCCCCGGTCGACCGCGACGCGCCCTGACGCGCACAGGGCGCCCTTGAACGGGCGCGCCTGCACGGGGTAGACTTCAGGGTTCCGTTTCGGGTTCGGAGCCTAGGTTTTCGGCTCGGAGCCTCCGATGCCCGTCAGGTGAGGTAGTCATGGCCAAGCGTTGTGAAATCTGTGGAAAGGGTCCCGTCGTGGGCCGTACCGTGTCGCACGCCCACAACGTGGGTCCGCGGCGCTTCGAACCGAACCTCCAGTCGGTCCGCGCCCTGGTGAACGGCGCGACCAAGCGGATCCGCGCCTGCACCAGGTGCCTGCGCTCGGGCAAGATCGTCAAGGCTGCCTGACATGCGCCGGGCCCTGCAGGCGGCGGGAGCCCCGGCGGCCATCGGTCCGTACTCGCCCGGGCTGGTTGCCGGGAACCTGCTGTTTCTCTCAGGCCAGATTCCGCTGGACCCTGCAAGCGGCCGCATGGTGGAGGGAGACATCTCCGCGCAGACCGAGCGGGTGATGCAGAACATCGAGGCTTTGCTGCTGGCCGCCGGACTCGGCTTCGACAGCGTGGCGCGGACGACCGTGTTCCTCCTGGACATGGACGACTTTCCAGCCATGAACGCGGTGTACGCGAGGTTCTTCGGGGACGTCCCGCCTGCGAGATCCACCGTACAGGTCGCCAGGCTGCCGCGTGATGCGCGCGTCGAGATCGACGTGATCGCCGTCGTCGGCTGAGCCCCTCAGGCCCGGGCGGCCCTCTCCACGCCCAGCACTCCCGGCACGTTCTTGAGGGACCGAATCACCTTCTCCAGGTGCTTGAGGTCCGAAATCTCCACCGTCATCTCGATTCTCGCCAGGTGGTCATCACCGGTGCGGGCTTCCATGTTGGTGATGTTGGTATTGATGTCGGAGACCTTGGCGCTCAGTTCTGCCAGCATCCCCTTCCGGTCTTCCACCTGCATGGTGAGGCGCACGACGTAGGCGGCAACGTCCCCCCCGGACGTGTCCCACTCGACCTCGATGCGCCGCTCCGGGTCGAACATGTGATTCATCACGTTCCGGCAAGTCGTGGAGTGGACGGACACTCCACGCCCGCGAGTGATGTACCCGACGATCTTCTCGCCTCGAATCGGGTTGCAGCACCGCGCACGGAAGACCAGGATGTCGTCGGTGCCTTTCACCTTGATCTTGTCGTCGCCCGAGCTGGTCCCCAGGACCCGCTTGACCACGGAGACGACGGCGGACTCCGGAGCCTTCTCCTTCAGCTGGTCATCCGGCACCAGCCGCTGCAGCACGAACTTCGCCGACATCCTGCCGTAACCGATCTGGGCGAGCAGTTCGTCGGGCTTCCCGGTGCCGTACTCGGCGGCGAGTGCCGCGGCTGCGGCACTCTCGATCAGGGTTCGGGGGTTCTGGTCGAAACGCCGGGCCTCCTTCTCGAACAGGCGGCGCCCGAGCTCGATGCTGCGGGCGCGCTCTTCGGCCTGCAGCACGTGCCGGATCTTCCCGCGGGCCCGCGAGGTGGCTACGAACGTGAGCCAGTCGCGACTGGGGCGGTGCCCTGCCTGCGTGAGGATCTCGACGATGTCGCCGTTCTGGACGCGGGTCCGAAGAGGGACGATCTTCCCGTTGATCCTGGCGCCGACACACTGGTGGCCCACGTCGGTGTGGATGAAGTACGCGAAATCGACGGCCGTTGCCCCGCGCGGCAGGGCCCGGACTTCTCCCTTCGGGGTGAAGATGTAGACCTCCTCCGGATACAGGTCGATCTTGAGATTCTGGAGGAACTCCTGGGGGTCCCGTACCTCACGCTGCTCCTCGAGCAACTGCCGGAGCCACTGGAAGTAGCGTTCGTCCCCGTGATCGCCAATGCGGCCTTCCTTGTACTTCCAGTGCGCCGCGATTCCCTCTTCGGCGTGCTGATGCATCTCCTCGGTGCGAATCTGCACTTCGAAGGGAAACCCGCGCTCGCTGATGACCGACGTGTGCAGCGACTGATAGCCATTCGGCCGGGGCATCGCGATGAAGTCCTTGATCCGTCCGGGCACGGGTGACCACGTCTGATGGATGATCCCGAGCGCCGCGTAGCAGTCGCGCACCGAGTCGGTGACGACACGCAGGGCCACGAAGTCGTACACCTGCTCCAGCTCGATGTTCTGCCGTCTGAGCTTGAGATGGATGCTATAGAGGCGCTTCGTGCGCCCGTCGAGCTGAATCACCGGGACCTGGGCCTCCTCGAGTTTCGCCCTCAGCCGTCGGATGAGTTCGTCGACGACGCCCTCGGTCTCCTTGCGCTTGGCTTCGACGCGGACGCGGAGCGCTTCGTACGCCTTCGGTTCGATGTGGCGAAAGGCCAGTTCTTCGAGCTCGTTCTTCACCTTGCTCATGCCGAGCCGGCTGGCGATGGGCGCGTAGATGTCGAGGGTCTCCTGGGCGATCTTCACGCGGCGCTCTTCGGGAACGTGCTTGAGCGTGCGCATGTTGTGCAGCCGGTCGGCGAGCTTCACCAGGATGACCCTGATGTCATCGACCATGGCCAAGAGCATCTTGCGGAAGTTCTCGGCCTGCCGTTCTTCACTCGACGAGAAGGGGATGGCACTGATCTTCGTGACCCCCTCGACGACGTGGGCGACCTCGGGCCCGAACAGCTCCCGGATCCGCTCGGGCGTGGTCAGGGTGTCCTCGACCACGTCATGGAGGAGACCCGCGGAGACGGCGACCACATCGAGCTTCATGTCGGCCAGCAGATCAGCCACTTCGAGGGGGTGTACCAGGTACGGCTCCCCCGAATGACGCACCTGTCCCTTGTGGGCCAGCGCAGAGAAGACGTACGCTCGCCTCAGCAGTTCCAGGTCTGCGTCGGGGCTGTATCCCCGCACCTTCTCGAGCAGGGTCTCGAAACGAATCATCGAAGATGGTGTCTAAACCAAAACAAGGGACAGTGGGGCCGGGATAGGCGCTGCGGGGACCGCCGGAGGGACCCGCACCGACGTTCCCGTCCGGCGAGCCACAACTGTGTATCCTCTACAGTTGCCATCTTCATGATAGAAGGGGGTTTGAGGGTGGTCAAGGTGACCGGCCTCAAATGCTTGACTCCCCGGAAAACTGATCACTATACTGCCGGCTTGCGCCATGGGCTGAGACCCGTGGTTGCGGTCTGGCAGCGGCGCGCTGCGCAGCCTGTGCCGTGCCGAACGCGTCTCGGGGCGCACGATGTGGAGGGTTACTCCACCAGGGGGGATATGATGCGGAAGTTTTCGTCTCGGGCGGTGATGACGGCGCTCGTTGCCGTGTGCAGCGTAACGGTGGTCGGCTGCGGCCAGATCCGGTCGCTCCAGGCAAGGCAGGCGTTCAAGGATGCCAACGGTCTCTACCAGGGGAGCGATTATCGTGGCGCCGCGGCCAAGTACGAGGAGGCCGTGGAGCTCGACCCGTCGCTCGTAGAAGCCTATTTCTACCTGGGAAACAGCTACGACAATCTCTATCGGCCGACCCGCGCGGGCGAGCCCGAGAACGACGCCCTCCTGGACAAGGCGATCGCCGGTTACAGCAGGGCTGCCGACTCCAATTCTCCCCAGCGAAAACTGGCGCTCCAGTACCTGGTCGCGGCCTACGGGCCCGATCGCCTCAACGACCCGGCCCGGGCCGAACCCATCGTGAAGAGCATGATTCAGCTCGATCCGGCGGACCCGACGAACTACTTCGCCCTGGCCCAGATCTACGAGAACGCTGGTCTGTACGACGAGGCCGAGGCGGCCCTGCTGCAGGCGCGCGAGGCCAAGCCGGACGACCCGGCTGTCTACATGCAGCTTGCCGGCTACTACAATCGTCAGGGCCAGTTTCCCAAGACGATCGAGGCTCTCGAGCAGCGTGTCGTCCAGGAACCGGACAATCCCGAGGCCCATCACACGGTGGCCACCTTCTACTGGGATGAGGTCTACCGGAATTTCCGCCTGGCCGATGCCGACAAGCGGCGCTACATCGAGTCGGGTATCGCTTCTGTGGACAAGGCGCTTGCCCTCAAGAGCGACTACTTCGAAGCGCTGACCTACAAGAACCTGCTGCTCCGGCTCCAGGCAAATCTCGAGCGCGATCCCGCCCGGCAGCAGGCGCTCATCCGCCAGGCCGATCAGCTCAGGGATCAGGCGGAGGAACTGCAGAAGCAGCAGCAGGCAGGCGCCGCCGCCGCCGCGCCGTCGGGCAACTGATCCTCCCGTCCGGGGCTCCGTCCCGGACGGCCGGCGTCTGGGTACTCCAAAGGGACCGGGCATGGCTGACGCCGTGTCCGGTCCCTTTCTCGTTTGAGGGACTGCTGCCCCCCTTCCTGCCATGGCCTCCTGAGCGCCGCGGAGCCTCGTGGAGCCTCGGGGAGCCTCGTGGAGCCTTGCGACGTTGGAGGGCCTGTCCCCCTGCCCCGTCCCTCGTAGCACCGCCTTGAAGGAGGCAGGAGGGTCCGCCAGCGAGCCCCTCCCCAGAACGCGCCTGGCCCGCTGCGCGGTCCGTGCCGGCCGTCGTTCCAGCCTGGCGTAGGGGCACTGTGGCGGCGGATGAGCCTCACTTACACGCCACAGGGGCGAAGCCCACTGATCGGTTTTGGCCCCTCTCACCGCCGTTCCAGCCACTCGGTCGCAGACCCTCTCTGGCTACCTAGCACCACTTACGGGCCGCAGGGAGGGAGCGCCCCAGGGACCCTCCAGTACGTCCCGACGGCTCCGGGCCGTGCTGGGCCGGGGGCGGCGATGGCGAGAGGGCCTGTCCTGGAGTCCGAGCCCCCACAGAAGGCAATGGCGAACCTCCTGGCCCTCAACAGGCCGTATCGTGGAGCGTCCTCCGTGGGCGGGCTGAGGATGCCTGTGGCGCCAAAAGGCCTGGGGCGAAAAGAAAAAGGCCGCCCCATGACGGGAGCGGCCTTTCAAAGCCCTCGAACGAACGACGATCTGGTGGCTAGTCGGTTCCGGCCTGGACGCCCGCGGCGCGCCGCATACCCTCGGTGACGATGCCGACCTTTTCGACGCCAGCGCCCTTGGCCGCGTCGATGACCTCGACGATGTCCCCGTAGCGGAGATTTCCCGCACCCGCGATGAACATCGTCTTGTCGTTGCGCTCATCGAAGATGTCCCGGAGGAAATCCTCGAGCTCGTTGATGGTCACATCCCGCTTGTTGACCGAGATGTTTCTGTTGCCGGTGTACTCCAGCACGATCTGGCTGACGGTTACCGTCTGCTGGGTATTGCTTCGGGTTTCGGCAGGCAGGTTGACGTCCAGCCCCTTCTGCGACAGCGGAAGGGCCGCCATGAAGATGACCAGGAGCACGAGCAGCACGTCGATCATCGGCGTGATGTTCATCTCCGCATTGGCCTGCGGAACGGAGGCCTTGTAGACCCGCTCGGCGCCGTGATGCTGATGAGCAGCCATGGACTATCGTCCCCCCGCCGTCTGGCCTGGAGCAACCTTGGGGTCGGTGATGAGTCCCATGTCCTCGATGCCACCGGCTCGCAGTTCATCCATCGTGTCCATCACGGCGCTGTACTCGACATCCTGGTCGGCCTTGATGAGCACGAGCTTCTCCGTCTTGGACTCGAGGAGCTCCTCGACACGACGGCGGAGGTCGCTTGCGCGGACCTGAACGCCGTTGACCCAGACGGACTTGTCCGCGGTGATTGCGACCACGGTCTGATCCTGGGTCTCGGGCTTGTCCGCCGTATTCGCTGCGACGGGCAGCTTGACGTCCACACCCTTCTGCAGGAGTGGCGCAACGATCATCATGATGATCAGCAGCACCAGCATCACGTCGACCAGTGGGGTGACGTTGATGTCGGACTTTACTCCGCCGCCCCCACCGAGGTTCATTGCCATAGTTGCTAACTCCTTCGAATCCAGGCCAGAACGCCGACCGCCGCATTCAGGCGGCGGTCAGCGGCCCGGTTGAGCACTACGCCGTCTTCTTGATGAAGTAGTCAACGAGCTCGGAGGACGAGTTGTCCATCTCGACGTTGAAGTACTCGATCTTGTTGGTCAGGTAGTTGTAGAACCACACGGCCGGGATGGCGACGAACAGCCCGAGCGCGGTCTCGACGAGCGCTTCGGCGATACCGGCCGACACGGCGCCAATACCACCCGAACCGGTGGAGGCAATACCGACGAACGCGTTGATGACGCCGACGACCGTTCCGAGCAGTCCGACGAACGGAGCCGTCGAGCCGATCGTGGCAAGCGTGCTGATGCCCTTCTTGAGGTCGTTGGCCGTCAGGGCCGAGGCGCGCTGAATGGAGCGGCGCACCGTGTCCAGAACGTCATCGCGATTGAGCTTCTCGCCCGCCGCGCTCTCCTGCTGGAACTGGTACTCCTGGAGCCCGGCCAGCACCACCTTCGCGAGGTGGCTGTAGCGGTAGTCCTTCGAGCCGGACAGCGCAATGGCCTCCTTCAGACGGCCGTCCTTGAGGTGCTTGGCCACCTGCGGCGCATACAGCTTCGACTGCTTGCGCGCCTGGTTGAAGGTGTAGATACGCTCGAGCGCCACGCCCACGGACCAGAACGACATGATGAACAGCACCACGGCAACGCCGATGGCGACTGCGCCCATCTGTTGGAACATCTCAATGAGATTCAGCGAGCCTTCCATTTACGGGATCCTCCGGGAGTTAGGTGAAACGTGATTTCTCTCAGGTGCGCAGCGCCGATTAACTCAACGCGAACTGAACCGTGACCGTCATGATGACGGGCACTGGCTGGCCGTTGAGCAGGGTCGGAGTGAACTCCCACTGCCGCACGGCCTCGATGGCGGCCGCATCGAGCAGGGGAACGGAACGGAGCACGCGCGCATCGGCGACGCGTCCGTCAGGTCCAATGGTGGCCTCGATGATGACCACGCCCTGGACACGAGCCGACTGCGCGATCGGCGGATACGACGGACGCACGTCCTTCGTCTTCGTCGGGGGCTTGATGTTGCCTCCGACACGCACCGGAGCTGGTGGGGGCGGCGGC
>JABFRY010000116.1 GCA_013140955.1 Acidobacteriota bacterium | reverse complement strand
GTTGTCGGAGGACGAGCTCTTCCAGCAGAAGACGCTGGACCAGCTGAACGCGGAGCGTCCCTTGAGCGACGTGTTCTTCGACTACGACATGTCGACCCTGCGGGACGACGCGCGCGCCACGCTCGAGCGCAACGCCAACTACCTGCGTCGCTGGCCCACGACGCGCGTGACGATCGAGGGACATGCCGACTCGAGGGGCACCAACGAGTACAACCTCGCGCTCGGCGAACGCCGCGCGGTGACGGTCCGCGACTACCTGGTCGGCCTGGGCATCCCGGCGGAGCGGATGCTCGCCATCAGCAAGGGTGAAGAGACGCCGGTCTGCATGGAGGACAACGAGTCCTGCTGGTCGCAGAACCGCCGGGGGCATTTCATCTTCACCGCGAAGTAGCCCGTCGCGCCGTTGCTGGCACCATCGCGGGGCCGGGTACCCATACGGGGCCCGGCCCCGTTCTCATTGCAGGGCCCGATTCCTGGCCGTGAGTGCGGGCGCGCGACGGAACATCCACCCTGACGCCCTCGTCCGAGGCGTGGTCGAATGCCCCTCGACTCCCGGGAGGTGCGAGATGCGCAGCGGAGCAATCGGTTCAGCGATCCGGCTCGGCCTGGTGGTCGCCGCTCTCATCGTGGGCGGGCTGGAACCCGGCACGGGACTCCGGTCGAGACGCCACCGGGCGCACGCCCGGGCGCAGGCTCAGACATCGCCCCAGGCGCAGGCCCCGGTGCAGACGCAGGCCGAGGCGCAGGCTCCGGTGCAGGCAGGAGCGCAGGCAGCGGTGCAGGCGCCGGCGCAGGACGCCGTGGCGCTCGCCGGCGGCACCTTTCGCATGGGACTTCCGCCCTCGGGGGTCGCTGCGGCCAAGGTCCGCCACGGCATCGATTTCCCGGGCATCTTCCAGAACGAGGTGCCGGTACGGTCCATCACCGTCAGTCCCTTTCGCATGGACCGCTGGGAGGTGACCAACGCCCGCTTCCTGCGCTTCGTCGAGGCGCAGCCCGGGTGGCGGCCCGCAGGCGCGCAGGCGGGTCGCGCAGCGGACGACTATCTGCGGCACTGGACGGGGGGCCGCGTGCCGCCGGGACTCGAGCGGCACCCGGTGACGTTCGTCACGTGGGGCGCTGCACAGGCCTTCTGTCGCTGGGCGGGCGGCCGGCTGCCCAGCGAGGCGGAGTGGGAGTACGCGGCCACGGATGGCGATGGCCGGGAGTTTCCGTGGGGCGAGGCGTCGCCGACACCCGCCCTGGCGAACTTCGCCGCCGCAGGGCTCGGGAACACAGCGACGGTCGGACGGTATCCGCCCACCGGGCCCGGGCTCTACGACCTGTCCGGCAATGTGTGGGAGTGGACCCTCGACGCGTGGGAGGAGCGGCCCGGCGAGGAACCCGTCAGGGATCCGGTGGCCGGCGGTCCCGTGGACGATGCCGCGGCCGCCCTGGTGATGGGCCGGCGCGTCATTCGCGGTGGGAGCTACGCGGGGAGCGTCGTGAACCTGCGAACCCGGTGGCGCGACAGCCACGAGGTGTCGAACGCGGTGGCGTTCGTCGGCTTTCGCTGCGTGTATCCCGCCTGACACGATGCTCGCTTCGGTGTGGCACTCCGGCCCGGTCCTCCGGCGCGACGACGTGCGAAAACGATGCTCCAGGGGATTCGCTCACTCCCCTTGCGCATCGTTTTCCAGACTATCGCTGTCACGTCGTGCGCAAGTCGGACCGGACCGGAGTGCCACACCGAAGCGAGCATTGCCCCAGGTGGTTCCCGCATCGTCGCGCCGCAGGCGGAGCGGGAGGCAGCGCGCCGGAGTGCCCCCTACGGCGTGCCGAGTTCCCGGGCGATGGCCTCGGCCGCCGCGCGCGGATCCGGGGCGCCGATGATCGGCCGTCCCACCACGATGTAGCTCGCGCCGGCACGAACGGCGTCGGCCGGACCCAGGGTGCGTGCCTGATCGTCCATCGTGGTGCCCGCGGACGCCCCCCGGATCCCAGGGGTGACGATGCCGAACGCCGGCCCGCACGCGGAGCGCAGGATGCTGGTTTCGAGCGGTGAGGCCACGACGCCGTCGAGGCCTGCGGCCTGCGCCATCCGTGCGAGGGTCACGACCTGGTCGGGCAGCGCCCGCCCGACGCCCACGCTCCGCAGCGCGTCTTCATCCATGCTGGTGAGGACGGTCACGGCGATGAGCAGTGGCGCCGGCACGCCCGTGTCGAGCGCCGCCCGACGACCGGCCTCCGCGGCGGCCTGCATCATGGCGCTGCCCCCGGACGCGTGCACGTTGATCATCCACGCGCCGGTGCGCACGGCCGAGGCCACCGCCTGGGCCACGGTGTTGGGGATGTCGTGGAACTTGAGATCGAGAAAGACCTTGTGGCCGTCGTCGGCCAGCTGGCGCACGAGGGACGGGCCCTCGAGCGTGAACAGCCGGCTCCCGACCTTGAGACCGCCCGCGATCCCGCGCAGCGACTCGGCCAGCGCCAGCGCCCGCGTCCCGGTGTCCACATCGAGGGCGACGATCAGTCTGTTCATGCGTGCTCCGGGGTCGTGTCGAGCGAGCCGACGAGGGCCGCGACGCCCGGGATTGCGTGGCGCTCGAGATACTGCTCCAGGCCGTCCACCAGCTTCTGCCAGATGAAGGGGTCCACGAAGTTGGCCGTGCCCACCTGCACGGCCGTAGCCCCCGCGATGAAGAACTCGAGCGCGTCCTCCGCCGAGGCAATGCCGCCCATGCCGATGATGGGAATCGTCACGGCCTGCCGGCACTCGTACACCATCCGCACCGCGATCGGGCGGATAGCCGGACCGCTCAATCCGCCGACGACATTGGACAGGCGAGGGCGCCGCGTCTCGACGTCGATGGCCATGGCCAGGAACGTGTTGACGAGCGACACGGCATCGGCGCCGGCCTCGGCTGCCGCGCGGGCGAAGGACGCCACGTCCGTCACGTTGGGCGTGAGCTTGGGGATCACGGGCAATCGCGTGACCTTCCGCACCGCGCTGACCACGTCGTGGGTGCCGTGCAGGCTGCAGCCGAACTGGATGCCGCCCTCCTTGATGTTCGGACACGAGATGTTGAGTTCCAGGGCCGCCACGCCCTCGACGTCCGACAGGATCCGCGCCAGCTCCACGTATTCGTCGAGCGTGCTGCCGCAGATGTTCACGATCGTCGTGGCACCCAGCCGGCGCAGCTCCGGCATCTTCTCCGCGATGAACCGGTGCACGCCGATGCCCTGCAGCCCGATGGCGTTGAGCATGCCCGCGGGCGTCTCGACGATGCGCTCCGGCGGATGGCCCTGCCGCTCCGACAGGAAGAGGCCCTTCACCGCGATGCCGCCGAGCCGCGACAGGTCGAGGGCCTCGGCGTACTCCACGCCGTACCCGAAACAGCCGCTCGCCGCGATGAACGGGTTGGCGAGCTGGAGCGAGCCGATCCGCACGGAGAGGTCCACGGGTGTCGTCAGTCCCATACGAGCGAGGAGCCGGCAAAGACGGGCCCGCTGATGCACGAGCGCACGTAGTGGTGGCCGCCGTCGGGGGTCTTCATCGGTACCACGCAGCTGTAGCAGCCGCCCATCCCGCACCCCATCACGCGTTCGACCGAGACCTGCACGTCGCGCCCGAACCCGGCGGCCAGCTGCGAGACGGCGGCCAGCATGGGCTCCGGACCGCAGGCGTAGCAGGCCACGCGCGCGCCGTCAGCTGCCTGGAACGCGGCGGCGAGCGGCACCGTGATCCGCCCGTGCGCACCAGCGCTGCCGTCCTCGGTGCTGAGGACCAGGCGCACGCCGCGCTGTTCGAACCACGACAGGTAGAAGAGTTCGTCCGCGCGCCTCGCCCCGTAGAACAGGGTGGAACGGATGCCCCGCGCGGCCAGCGACTCGGCGAGGGTGGCGAAGGGTGCCAGGCCGACGCCACCCGCAATCATCCAGGCCTCCGCGTCCGGCTCCGGCAGCGCGAACGGCTGGCCCAGGGGGCCCAGGCACGAGATCGTGTCGCCCTCGGCGGCCTCGAAGAGCAGCCGTGTGGTGGGGCCGATGCGCTTGCTGAGGATCGTGATGCCGATCGGGCGGTCTTCGTCCCGCAGGATCTCGAACACGGAGAAGGGGCGACGCAGCAGGGGGTCGAGACCGCGGGCCGGCCTGACCATCACGAACTGGCCGGGACGCGTGACCGCCGCGATTTCCGGGGCCGCGAGCGCGATCACGTTGTAGTCGGGAGAGAGGCGGGTGTTCCGAATGACCCGTGCCTCGACATCGACGGGCATCGAGGCATCAGTATAGCAGGCGGTCCCCGGGCGGGGGTGCGCTATACTCGTCGCGCTCTTTAATCGCGAGCCCTGCGAGGCCGCCAAGAGGTGTCCATGCTCCCATCCCGCCGTACCGTCCGCGTGAGCGGACGAACCATTCGCATCATCCGCGTGAGCGGACGACTCCTTCGCATCGTCCGAGCGAGCGGACGTCTCACGTGCATCGTCCGGAGGTCCGCATGCCCGTCGTAATGGATGCGGATCGCATCTCCCGTACCCTCACCCGCATCGCCCACGAGATCGTCGAGCGCAACAAGGGCGTCGAGAACCTCGCCATCGTCGGCGTCCGGACGCGCGGCGTCCACATCGCGCGCCGCCTGGCGCGCAGCCTCGCCGAGATCGCCGGCCGCGAGGTCCCGACCGGAGCCCTCGACATCACGCTCTACCGCGACGACCTGATGCGCCACGCCGTCGGCCCGCAGCCGCTGGTGCGCCGCACGGAAATACCCTTCACGATCGACGACCGCCGCATCCTGCTCGTCGACGACGTCCTCTACACCGGCCGCACCACGCGCGCGGCCCTCGATGCCCTCATCGACTTCGGCCGGCCCAAGTCCATCCAGCTGGTGGTGCTCGTCGATCGCGGCCACCGCGAGCTGCCGATCAAGGCCGACTACGTGGGCAAGAACCTGCCGACCTCGAGCGGTGAGAGCGTGCAGGTGCGGCTGATGGAGAGCGACGGCGAGGACGCCGTCGTGCTGGAGCGGGAGGGCGGCGCATGAGCGCCGTCGAGGGCGGGAACGTCCTGCCGGCCACGGCCCTGCGCGGCAAGGATCTGCTGGGCGTATCCGAGCTGACACCTGAGGAGATCTCGCTCGTCCTCGACACCGCCGAGGCCATGAAGGAGATCGGAAGCCGGCCCATCAAGAAGGTGCCGGCGCTCAGGGGCAAGACCGTCGTCAACCTCTTCTTCGAGCCGAGCACGCGCACGCGCACGTCGTTCGAGATCGCCGAGAAGCGCCTGAGCGCCGACACGTTGAGCATCGCGGCCGGGACGTCGAGTGTGGTGAAGGGCGAGACGCTCGTGGACACGGTACGCACCCTCGAAGCGATGCAGCCCGACATGATCGTCGTGCGGCACGCCTCCTCCGGTGCGGCCCACCTGCTCTCACGCACCTGTCGGTCCGCGGTCATCAATGCCGGCGACGGCACCCACGAGCACCCCACGCAGGCCCTGCTCGACGCTTTCACCATCCGCGAGCACAAGGCGCGGTTGTCGAATCTGAAGGTGGCCATCATCGGCGACCTCCTGCACAGCCGGGTGCTCCGCTCGAACGTCCTGCTGCTCACGAAAATGGGCGCGCGTGTCTGGGCATGCGGCCCGCCGACTCTCGTGCCCGTGGACCTGCCGGGGCTTGGCGTGCAGGTCACGCACCATGTGGAGGAGGCGGTACGGGACGCCGACGTCGTCATGCTCCTGCGCATCCAGCTCGAACGCATGGAGGGCGCCTTCTTCCCTTCGCTGCGGGAGTACTTCCGTCTCTTCGGCATGACGTCCGCGCGGCTGGCCCTGGCCAGGCCCGATGTGCTGGTGATGCATCCCGGCCCGATGAACCGCGGCGTGGAGATCGCCTCCGACGTCGCGGACGGTCCCAATTCGGTGATTCTCGAACAGGTGGCCAACGGTGTGGCGGTGCGGATGGCCGTGCTGTACCTGCTGGCGGGCGGAGCGGAACATGAAGCGGTTGTTTAGGGGCGGGCGCGTCGTCGATCCCGTCAACGGTCTCGACGGCGACCTGGATGTGCTCGTGGACGGGGACCGGATCGCGCGGGTGGGGCGCGACCTGCCCCTGGACGGCGCGGTGGTCGTCGAGGTGCCGAAGGGGTTCGTCGTGTGTCCGGGGCTCATCGACATCCACGTGCACCTGCGGGAGCCCGGCCAGGAGCACAAGGAGACGGTGGCGACGGGCGTCGCCTCCGCGGTGGCCGGCGGCTTCACCGCCGTGGCGTGCATGCCCAATACCTCGCCGGTGAACGACAACGCCAACGTCACGGCGTTCATCCTGGCGAAGGCCGCCGAGGCAGGTCTGGCCAGGGTGTACCCGATCGGTGCCGTCTCGCGGGGCCAGAAGGGCGAGCAACTCGCCGACATCGGCGAACTCCATGCCGCCGGCTGCGTGGCGATCACTGACGACGGCCATCCCGTGAGGACCGCGCTGCTGATGCGGCGCGCCCTCGAGTACGCCGGGATGTTCGGGATGCCCGTCATCGAGCACAGCGAAGACCCTTCGCTCAAGGGCGAGGGTGTCGCGCACGAAGGCGTGGTGGCCGCGGCGCTCGGGCTCAGGGGCATCCCCGGCGCGTGCGAGGCGATCATGGTGGAGCGGGACGTCCTGCTCGCCGAGCTGACCGGTTCTGCCGTGCACGTCGCGCACATGAGCGCCCGGCAGTCGCTGCGGGCGGTGAGGAAGGGCAAGGAGGCGGGCGTGCGCATCACGTGCGAGGTGGCGCCGCACCACTTCACGCTGACCGACGAATCGCTCCGGTCGCCAGTCGCCTACGACACCAACACGAAGATGAACCCGCCGCTCCGGGAGGCAGCCGACCGCGACGCCATGCTCGCCGGCCTCGCCGATGGCAGCATCGACGTGATCGCGACCGACCACGCGCCGCACCATGCCGACGAGAAGCACGTGGAGTTCGACCGCGCGCCGTTCGGCATCGTGGGTCTCGAGACGGCCGTGCCCCTGTGCCTCGACCGGCTCGTGCACGCCGGTGTGATCGGGCTCCCCCGGCTGGTGGAACTGCTCTCGTGCAATCCCGCACGGATCCTCAACCTGCCGGGCGGGAGCCTCTCGGTCGGCGCGCCCGCCGACATCACGATCCTGGCCCCTGACCTCGAGGTGCGGGTCGAGGCGTCACGCCTGGTCTCCCTGTCGAAGAACACGCCCTTCGATGGCTGGGAACTACGCGGCGGGGTGGTGGCGACGATCGTCGGGGGGCGGACGGTGTACGTGAACAGCGGCGCAGGGGTCGTCGTGTCCTGAGTGCGCCGACGTCAG
>JABFRY010000041.1 GCA_013140955.1 Acidobacteriota bacterium | reverse complement strand
CGGCGCCCGGGGTGAGGCGCCGCATGCCCGGGGGCGCCTCCGACGGCCGGCGCAGCCGCGCGCCCTCACGCGGCGTCGCCTCGATGTGGACGTCCTGACGGGCGGTGCCACGAATGGTCACCGTCCCCTCCATGAGCCCCACTTCGAGGAGGCCTGGCCGCGAGGGGTCGCTGAAGCTCACCGTGAGGTCTTCGGTGCGAGGAGGCTGCTGGGCGCCAGCCGTCGGGGCGAGCGCCGCGCCCAGGGCGAGGGCCACAGCCAGTGCCGGCGCCAGGGCCGGCGCCAGCGCTGGCAGGGTGCAGCCGCGGATTCGAGAGCAGTGGGTCGTCATCATGTGCCTCAGCGCGCCGCGCGGTGGACCCGCACGTCGCCGTTCAAGGTGTCCGCGGTGAGCGCCGGGCCGCCGCCTCCAATGCGCACGGAGGTACGCCGGTCCGACCGGTAGGAAAACGTGCCGTTGCGACGCCGATCCGACGCGGCGGAAGCCGTCGGCAGGACCGTCGTGTCGAAGTCGGTGAAGACGTCGCCGCTGAACGTCGTGAGATGCAGGTCGGCGGCCGTCGAGGCCGGCAGCGTCAGGTCCACGTCGCCGTTCACGGTGGTGAACGCCGAGGGCCCCGTGGGAGCCGCCGCGAACGCGATGGAGAGCGGTCCGTTCACCGTGCGCGCTTCGCCCGCCCCGGTGATGCCGGTCATCGTGACGGGTCCGTTGACGTTTTGCACCTCGAACGTGCCCGCCGTCCCCTGGACACGGATGTTCTCCCCGTTGACGGTGCACAGCCGCAGCGCCGTGCCTCGAGGCACCCGTACGACGACGTCCGCGGTCACGCGGGAGCGCTCGCGGGCATCCACGTCGCGGCGTCCGCGGGACGGCTCGCCGCAGGTGAATCCGCCCGACCGGACGACGAGCCCCACCGTGGCGGCCTCGTCGGACACGTCGAGGCGTGCGTCCTCGCGTGCCTCGCGCAGGGCTGCGGCCGTCTCGGCCTCGTAGGTCACCGCCGCGTCCAGCTGCACACTGGTGCCGTCGTAGCCGTCCACGTGAATGGTCCCGTGGAACGTGCGCACCTCCAGCACGTAGGGCCCTGTTCCGGCAAACCGCAGCGTGCGCGACACCGTGGCGTGTTCGACCACGGTGAAGCGTTGGGCCGCCAGCGCCAGGACCATGTCGGCACACCCCGACGGCACGAGCGCCGAGACGACCGTCCAGACCAGTCCGAACCAGAAGGCCAGTGTGCTCATCGGATCACCCCAGTCGTTCGAGGCCCCACGCCGCCCGTTCCCGCACCGAGGCGTCGAGGGCCGGGTCCTGTGACAGACGCCTCAGCACGGGCACTGCCGTCCGGGCGTCCACCTCGACCACGAAGTCGATCATCGCCAGCTGCACCAGCGGGGACGTCTGTCGGGCCAGCGCGTCCACCGCGCCCTGCCGCACCGGCGCGCGGTCGCCGAACCGCGCGAGCGCATCCACCGCGGCCAGACGGACGTTGACGTTCGGATCGCGCACCAGCGTGTCGAGCAGTGCCGACACCACGGCATCGCCGGGCTCGTCGAGACGGTCCGTCCAGCCCACGCCCTTGAGCCGCTCACTTGCGGACTGCTGCTGGAGCAACGACAGGGTCACCAGCTCCCGCGTCTCGCGCAGCTCCTGCCGCAGTGCGGCCATCTCGGCATCGGGCCGCGCCGGCGCTGCCACTTGTCGGCCCATCCAGACGCCGGATGCGAGCAGCACCGCAGCGGCCGCCACCTGCACCCAGGGCCACCCGCCACGCACGGGGCGAGCGGCGTCGCCCGAGCGCACACCGAACCGCGGCGGCGTGGCCGACACAGGACGTGCGTGCGCTTGGGGCCGGACGGCAGAGACGCCGGGGCCTGCGCGACGGGAAGAGTCGTCGGACGCGCGGGGGGACACGTCCCGGTCTGCGGCCGCATCGGCCTCATCGGTGAACTCGCGAGTCACATCGCGGACAGGATCGATCAGAGCGTCGTGCGCTTCGTCGTCGCCGTCGTCGGCCAGCCTGTTTCCTGCCGCCGCCACCGCCTGTGCCATCCGCGCCCGCAGACGTGCCGAATCCGGCACGTCGGCCGGCAGCGTGCCGAGCATCTGCCACACGGCGCCGAGGGACCCGCGCTCCCGTGCGCAGCTGGCGCAGCCACGGACGTGCGCCTCGAACGCCGCCGCCACCGGAGGCGCGAGGGTGCCGGCTAGGTGGTCGGCAAGCCGCTCGTGGACTTCTGCACATTCCATAGGGACCTCTCGTCGGGCAGCCGCACGAACACGTCGCGCAGTTCCCGGATGGCGCGGTGGAGCCGCACTCTCACCACGCCGACGTCGACGCCGAGGATCTCGGCGATCTGTTCGTGTTTCATCGTGCGAAAGCGCGCGAGGACGATGAGCTCGCGCTGGTCGTCGCGCAGCAGGGCGAGCGCCTTCCGCAGGCGCGCATGATTGCGGGCGAGCTCGAGCTGATGCGCCGGTCCTGCGAAGCCGTCCGGGCGATCGAGCACGTCGTCGGGAAGGGCCGCAGCCGCCGGGCGACGGCGAAAGTAGTCGGCTCGCAGGTTCCGGGCAATGCGGAAGAGCCAGGTTTCGAAGCAGCCGCCGTCGCGGTACGTGGAGCGGTACTTCAGGACGCGCAGGAAGACGTCCTGCACCAGGTCTTCGGCCGCCGCACGGTCGCCCGTCATGCGGCTGAGGAAGTCGAAGAGCGCGACGTGATGTCGCTCGAACAGCGGACCCAGCTGCGTCAGGTCGCCATCGCGCACGGCCAGCATGAGGACTTCGTCTGTCACGGTCTGCCGGCTGGGAAAACCGTGCACGGACGAAAAGGTTACAGCGCCCGCGTCAGAGCGGACGCGGACCGGCCTCCAAGCTCTGGCGTATCAGGCCTGACGGCTGCTCATCTCCCGGTAGCGACAGAGCGCGTTGGCCAGCGTCATCTGTCGCGGCGTGCGGCACTCGGGCGCGAACAGGTGCGGGCTGGCCACGAGGAACACCGCGCACTGGGCGCGTGAGGTGGCCACGTTGAGCCGATTGAGGCTGTAGAGGAACGCGAGCCCTCGCGGCGCGTCCTCGGGCCGTGAGGTCGCCATGGTGTAGATGACGACCGGCGCCTGCTGTCCCTGAAACTTGTCCACCGTGCCGACGCGGACACCGGTGTTCGCCAGGGCGTCGCTCACACGGCCCACGTGCGCGTTATAGGGTGCCACGACGAGGATGTCGGCGGCGGTGAGGGGCGCGGCTGTGCCGCGCTCGTTCACCCACGACGAGCCAGGGGAGAGCAGGTCGGCCACCAGTGCTCTCACGGCCGACGCTTCCTCGTCAGACGCGTTCCGGTTGCCCTCGTGCGACACCTCGACGAGCCACAAGCCGGCGCCCTCGACCGAACCGCCCGTGAGCCGCTGCTGGTCGAGCCCGGCCTTCGGATGCAGCCGCCGTTCATAGAACAGCTCCGACGTGAACGCGCAGATCGCCGGCGCGAGCCGCCAGGTCTCGGGCAGGAAGATGCCCCGCCCGGGCGGCATGGTGAGGGCTCCGCCGAGCACGTGCTGCAGGACGGAGATGCCGACGCCGTCGGGGTGGGTACCCTTCGTCGGTTGTTCGAGCTGCTGAGGGTCGCCCAGCAGCACGAGGCTGTCGGTGGCGCCCGTCACGGCAACGGCGTTGGCGAGCGACATCTGCCCGGCCTCGTCCACGACGAGCACGTCCACGCTGCCGGCCGCGTCGGGCCGCGCCCACACCCACGCGGTGGCACCGAGCACCTGAACATCCCCGCTCCTGAGCCGGTCCAGCGCATCCTCGTTCCCGGCGACCTCGAGCACAGTGCTGCTCACGGTGCTGCCTGCCTCGCCGTCCACGGCACCGTCCACGGCGCTGCCCACGGCGTTGCGCGCGCGCACGGGAGCCGACGGCGGCGAGATCGTGCCTGCACTGGTCTCCGGCCCGGCATCCGCCGTCACCGTGCCGCCGGCCTCGTCACCCTCGCCGATCTTCTGGGCCACCGATACGCGTCGCCCCTCGCGCGCGGCCGCCTCCGCCACCGCGTCGAGGAGGTTGCGGATCACGGCGTGGCTTGGACCGGTCACGCCCACCCGCCGGCCCTGTCGTACCAGTTCGCCGATCATGCGCGCGCCGGTGAACGTCTTGCCCGCCCCTGGAGGGCCCTGGACGGCCAGCACCGTCTGGTCGAGCCGTCCGGCAATGCGCACGGCGACGTCGGCCGCGTCACCGGCACCGGACGCCACACGCCCGTCGGCCGCGAATGGTGTCCCGTGCAGCACTGGTGGCGCCGCGAGCAACAGACGCGCGGCCAGCGTTCCGGCCTCGTCGGGTGCATCGGCCGTCCGCTCGCCGATCGCAAAGAGCGCGTCCTCGAGGACCGTGGTCGGGACGTGGTGGTGCGCGAACGCCGCCGCGGGATGCACATCGGCGACCTTCTTCGACTTGCGCACATCGAGCGTGCGGAATTCACGATCGACGCGCAGCACCTTGCCGAAGGTCTGCCTGTCCTGCAGCTTCAGGTCGTCGCTCCGCCGGATCTCCATCTCCTGGGCCGGGTAGCGGTAGCGGTCCACGACGGCGCCCGTCGGCTTGCCGGACGTCTTGTGGAGGATCACCTGGACCCGGCCCGCAAACTCGAGTCCTGCCACCGCACCCGGCTCGTCGAACAGTTCCTCGGGCGGCATCTCGAGCAGGCGGTAGTACTCCCACCAGCCGGCCTTGGCCTCGCGCCAGTGGAAGTCGAGCAGGTAGGCCAGGCGCCAGCGGGCGTGCTCGTGCGGTGTGCGCGCGGCGGCGTCCTCTGGCACACCCCGCAGGAGCCTGGCGCGCAGCGCCTCCACCCGCTGCTGGCGTTCGCTCAGCGGCTCCGAGGGCTCCGCGTCGACCGGCGCGGGCCTGGGCACCTCGGTGCCCGCGGCGACGAGCGCCGCACGCTGGTGCTCCAGCCAGTCGCGGAGCGCCAGCGTCGAACGACAGTCGTCGGCGTTGTAGCCCTCGACGGCCTCGAGACATGCGGCCGGCACGGCGGCGATGCCGCCGAACTCGAGCGCCTGCTCGACCACGCGGAGATCCCGGCTGGCCTCGGCGAGCGGCACCTGGCGCGCGAAGTCGTAGAGCGGTTCGAGGTGCTTGATCGAATAGCGCTCGACGCCCGCACGCAGTCCCTGACGCACCACCTGGTACAGGTCCACGAAGCGCGCGCCCCGGAGCAGCCGGTCCACGTCGGCTTCCGATGTGGCGTACCGGCACGAGAGGCGCTTGAAGGCCGAGGGCTCGTACGGCGCGTAGTGGTAGACGTGCATGTCGGGATCACGCGCCCACGCCGCCATGATGCGCGCCATCACGGTCTCGAAGGCCACGCGCTCCTCGTGTTCGGTCCTCGCCCAGTACGCGCGATACGTGGGACTGCCGCCGGCCACGTCCACGAGCCCGAAGAGGTACTCGCGCCCGCCGTCGCCGACGAACGGGTCGCCCTCGAGATCCAGGAAGAGATCGCCCGGCGAGGGAGGCGGCAACAGGCAGAGGCCGGTGCCGGGGGTCACGGGGAGCACGTGCTCGCTGACCGGGCGCCCCTCCTCGCGTGCGCGCCACTGCACACGGGCTTGCTCCCGCATCCGCTCCAGCGCCTCCACCGCCCCGCGCGCGGGCCTGAACGGGAGAGGAAGTGGCAGCGTCGCCAGCCCCTCGAGCGTCGAGACGGCGTGCGCTTCGAGCTCGCGCCGTTGCGTACGGGAGATGCCGGCCACGAGCGACAGGTGATCGTCGGCGTGCCGCTTGCGGCTGCAGGCGCTCGACCACGGGCAGACCTCGCAGTGATCCACCGGCTCGGGGTAGTGCGCGGCGGCGAGCGCCTCCTCGTCCAGGCCGACCGCGGCTTCGAGCCGCGCGCGAATCAGCCGCACGTACGCCGCATAGTCGTTGACCGCGAACGCGTGCACCACGTACTCGGATGCGGTACCCGAAGCTCCGGACGCTCCCGGCGCCACCACCAGGAAGCGCGTCGGCGGGTGCCCCTGCACCCGTTCCAGCATCGCGCAGTAGAGGCCGAGTTGCAGGATGGTGCCGCCCTTGGTCTCGCGCGCCAGCTTGGTGTCGGCCACCTCGTAGGCCCACGGCCCGAACACGCTCGCGCCTTCGGTGCGCAGCAGCACGTCCGGCCGGCCGTACCAGGTGCCGTCCTCGAGCGCGCCCTGCACCACGACGTCGGCCCCACTGGCGAGCGCGGCGCGGGTCTGGGCCACGGCCGCTGACCGGTCGTGCACCTCGGCAAGGTCGACCACCCGCTCCGCACGGAGCGAGCCCACGTAACGACGCTCGTGCTCGAGGCCTCGCGCGAGCAGGGCAGCCAGGACCGGGTCGTCGAACTGCGGCCGCCGACGCCGCCCACGCGCCTCACCCAGCTCGAGGGCCGTGCGGTGCCGGCAGTTGAGGAAATTCGACAGGTCCGTCGCCGAGAGTACGAGTCGTCCATCGATGCTGCGCATGTCGTGTCCCGTTCACCCTCACGCGCCCGCCGACCGCTGCCGGCGACGCCAGGCGCGCCGCGCGGCCGCCACGAGCCTGGACAACAGCGGCCCCGGTACACCGCCGGGCTCGACGACGTCCACGTCGAGGTACCCGAACGAACGTCCCGCGCGGTCTGGCGCATCGTATCGTCCTTCGATCGTGTCCACCCACAACGACACCATCCCGCCGCTCGTGCGCGGGTCGATCCCGAGGGCGCGAGCCGTGCCCTGGTCGAAGCGCCCGCGCCCGAGCAGACCCGAGCCCTCGGCCCAGGGAGGCGCGCTGCGCGCGTCCTCGCCGTGCACCGCGATGCGGTAGTCCACGAGCGGCGCCTCGAACCGCCCGTCCACCGTCGATCCGTCCGGCAGTTCCAGGCGAAACGATGCCGTGAGAAGTCCGCCGTCGCCGTAGGTGTAGCGCGTCGCAGTCACCGTCTCCCGTGCCGCGTGCCGTGCGGTGTCCCCTGTCGCACTCCGTGCCGCGCCCTGTGCTTCCTCCTGTGCCGCAGCCGGCGTGTCCGACTCGGCGCGCACGTCCAGCAACGAGCCGCTGCGCAGGAGGAAGTAGCCCTCGTGCACGTTGACGCCCGCAGCTGGATGCCCCGCTGTCGGACCCAGACGCTGGACGACGGAGACACCCGAGGCCCCGAAGTAGAAGTCGCACGGGTCCGACGCCTCGAACGACAGGACGCGCGGGCCCTGCACCCTGAGGCCCGACCCTGTCGCCAGCGACGCCGCGGAGAGCCCCCATCCAGAGAGCAGATCGGCGAGAGAGGGGTCCGGTGCAAGCCTCGGCTC
>JABFRY010000303.1 GCA_013140955.1 Acidobacteriota bacterium | reverse complement strand
GTACCTCGTTCACGTTCATGTTGTGGGAGGTGCCCGCGCCTGCCTGATAGACGTCCACGACGAACTGGTCCAGGAGGGCCCCGGCGAGGACTTCGTCGGCAGCGGTCGTGATGGCCCGCGCCGTGTCGGGCTCGAGCCGGTCGAGTGCCGCATTGGCGGTGGCGGCCGCCTTCTTGATGAGCACCGTCGCCGACACGAGCTCCAAGGGGGCCTTCAGGCCGCTGATCGGGAAGTTCCCCAGCGCGCGGACGGTCTGCGCCCCGTAGTACGCCTCGATGGGAACGTCCACGGGGCCGAGCGGATCCTGTTCGCTTCTGAAGGGCATGCGTCTTCCGCCCGATAACATCGAGGGCCCGGCTGATCCGCCGCAAACCCATTCAAATTATACTGCTCCGATATGTTGCCTTCCTTCTTCGACAGCGTCCTGTCCCTGATCGTCCGCACATCCACCGACCTGCCACCCGACGTCCGTGCCGCCATGCGTACGGCCATGGCCGCCGAGTCCGAAGGGACGCAGGCGGCGCAGGCCCTGACGATCATCGCGCAGAACATCGACCAGGCGGCGCAGGACGAGGGCGCCATCTGCCAGGACACGGGCATGCCGACCTTCGAGGTGAAGACGCCGGTCGGCGCCAATCAGATCGTCATGAAGCAGCAGATCCGGGAGGCGATCGCCGAGGCGACGCGTCGCGGGAAGCTGCGCCCCAACTCGGTGGACTCGATCACCGGAGAGAACTCGGGGAACAACCTCGGCCCTGGTACGCCGATCGTGCACTTCGAGCAGTGGGAGCGCGACGAGATCGAGGTGAAACTCATCCTGAAGGGTGGCGGCTGCGAGAACATGAACGCGCAGTACTCCCTGCCGATGGAGGTGCCCAACCTCGGGCGTGCCGACCGCAGCATCGAGGGCGTGCGCAAGGCCATTCTCCACGCGGTCTGGCAGGCCCAGGGCAAGGGCTGTGCGCCTGGCGCGATCGGCGTGTGCATCGGCGGTGACAGGACCTCCGGCTACGTGCACGCGAAGGAGCAGTTGTTCCGCACCCTCGACGACGTCAACCCGGACCCCCGCCTGGCCGAGCTCGAGGCGCGGATTATGGGCGAGGTCAACAAGCTGGGCATCGGGGCGATGGGTTTCGGCGGGCGGGTGTCGCTCATCGGCTGCAAGATCGGCGTGCTCAACCGGCTGCCGGCCAGCTTCTTCGTCTCCGTCGCCTACGACTGCTGGGCCTACCGCCGCCTCGGCGTCGTGCTCGACGCACAGACCGGCGCGATCACACGGTGGCTGTACAGGGACCCCGGCCATCCGGTCGCGGCGATGGCCGACCAGGCCGGGTTCGTCCGGACCGGCCGCGAAGTCGTGCTGCAGACACCGTTGACCGAGGCGCAGGTGCGTGAGCTCAAGGTCGGCGACATCGTGCTCGTCAGCGGCCGGGTCTATACAGGCCGGGACGCCGTCCACGCGCACCTGATGAAGCACGCCCCACCCGTGGACCTGCAGGGCAGTGTGCTCTACCACTGCGGACCGGTGGTGGCGAAGGATGGCGAGGGCTGGCGCGTGACCGCGGCCGGACCCACCACCAGCATTCGCGAAGAGCCCTATCAGTCCGACATCATTCGCCGCTACGGCGTGCGAGCCGTGGTCGGCAAGGGTGGCATGGGCGCCCGCACGCTCGAGGCGTTGAAGGACGCGGGTGCGGTCTACCTGAACGCCATCGGTGGCGCAGCCCAGTTCTACGCCCGGACCATCCAGCAGGTGGACGACGTGTCCCTCACCGAGTTCGGGACCCCGGAAGCCATGTGGCATCTCACCGTGAAAGATTTCCCAGCCATCGTGACGATGGATGCGCACGGCAACAGCCTGCACAAGGACGTGGAGCAGGAGTCCGCACGGGAACTGGCCGGGCTCAAGGCCTGACGTCCTCGCGGCGTATCGCTAGTGTTTTCAACGGGTTGGTCGGCTTCTGGCTCGCCTCGCCGGAGGTGCCCGGATGAAGCCCGACCTTTTAGGTGGCGTATAATCTCGGGACGGTACTCCCAGGGAGAGTCGAGACCATGATCAACGTGTCCACGTCTGCGGCAGCCAAGATCATCGAGCTGCTCGAAGAAGAGAACAAGGCCGGCAGCGGATTGCGCGTGTTCGTGCAGGGTGGCGGCTGCTCAGGTTTCCAGTACGGCCTGATGATTGAAGAAGCCGGCGGCGCCGGTGACCAGGTGTTCGAGTCGAACGGCGTACGCCTGTTCGTCGATCCGGTGAGCGTGAGCTACCTGAAGGGTGCCGAGGTCGACTTCGTCGACACCGTCACCGGTGGCGGCTTCACCATCAAGAACCCCAACGCCACGTCCACCTGCGGGTGCGGCTCGTCGTTCAGCGTCGAGGGCGAGGGCGAAGCCGCTCATCACTAGGACGCGGCCCGCGTGGCTGCCGGCGGGGAAGCCCAGTGAGTGGGAGACGGAGCAGACGGTGACCAATCTTCCAGATCTCGCGGGTCTGAAGCCGGGCGGCAAGCGCTCGACCAAGCGCGAGCAGATCGTCAGCGTGTTCCTCCGGCAGGAGGGACATCTCAGCGCCGACGACCTGGTCGATGTCATCCGCAGGGAAGACCATCGCATCAGCCGGGCCACCGTCTACCGCACGCTGCAGTGGATGGTGGATGCCGGCATCGCCCGGAAGGTGGATTTCGGCGAAGGGCGGTTCCGCTTCGAGCACTCCTACCGCCAGCCTCGCCACTTCCACCTGCTGTGCACGACCTGCCACGACTCATTCGAGTTCCTGAGTTCCGACATCGAGGCGCTGCTGGCAGAAGTGGCCACCGCGCGCCACTTCACGCCTGAGCACAGCGTCGTCCAGATCCACGGGACGTGCGAGAAGTGTCGAACGGGCGAGAATTCGTCGTCCGTGGACGGGCACACCGATTTGCTCTTTGCCCGCGATGCCCTCCGCATCGCGATCGCCACCGAACGAAGCGGCTTCGAGTTCTACTCCAAGGCGGCCCGTATCACCAAGGACGCCCGGGGGCGCAAGGTCTTCGAGGATCTGGCGCAGGAGGAGCACGAACACATGGAGCGCCTCGAGGCCCGCTACGACGAGTTGCTGGCGAGGGATCCCGAACTCGAGACGCGGCCCACGTTCCTGTTCTTCAAGGGGGCGGCACACGGGCTCTTCGACCAGGGGGCCGAGCGCCTGATGAAGGGGGTCAACGACCAGCAGGCCCTGCTCATCGGCATTCGCTGCGAGCGCGGGTCCCACCGGTTCTTCAAGAAGTACGGCGAGCAGTTCGAGGAGTCCGAGGGCCGTCAGATCTTCCTGGACTTCGCGGCCGAGGAACGGACGCACCTCGACATGCTCGTGCGTGAGTACCGCGCGCTCGTGAGTCGCCAGGGCCGACGGCGGCACAGCGTCGACGACCGGTCGGGCCGCCGCGCCGCCCGGTGAATCGGTTTCGGTGCCGGGCGCGTCCGTGCGCCACCTCCAGCCACCCGTCCGACGCCTGACTCCATGCCGAGCCCGGTCCTCGAACTCCGCGACATCAGGAAGGACTACCGGGGGTTACGCCCCCTCCGTCTGGAGTCGCTCACCCTGCACGAGGGGCAGGGCATGGCCCTGACCGGTTTCGACGCGACGACTGCAGAAGTCCTCGTCAATCTGATCACGGGTGCCATCGTGCCGGACACCGGTTCCGTGCATATCTTCGGGCAGTCCACCGCGGACATCGCGGACGCGGAGGCGTGGCTGGCCACGCTGGACCACTTCGGCATCCTGAGCGAGCGCGCCGTGCTCCTCGAGGGCTTTTCGGTCGAGCAGAACCTCGCACTGCCGCTGTCGATCGGTATCACCGACCTGTCGCCGGAGACTCGCAGCGCGGTGATCCGTCTGGCGGAGGAAGTGGGTCTGTCGGCAGAAAGGCTTCCACTGCCCGTGGCGCAGCTGCAGCCGGCAGAGCGGATTCGCCTGCGCCTCGGGCGGGCGCTCGCGCTCGACCCACGCGTACTCCTGGCCGAGCACCCGAACGCGACCCTTGAGGACGAGGAACTCGACGCGTTCGCCGTGGATCTGGGACGCATCGTGGCCACCCGTGGCGTGGCCTGCCTGGTGCTGACAGCAGACGACCGGTTCGCGGGCAGAGTGTTCAGCGATGTCCTGACCCTGCATCCCGGCTCCGGTGCGCTGAGGAATCGCACCGGCTGGAGGCGGCTCCTCCCCTGAGCACACACCCCGACTGTCGCCCTGCGCAGGGCAGGACACCCATCGTCTGAGCGCTACAGCACAGGATGGGGATCAGGTGGTGCCATTCGGGCACCCACCCCATCCCTGGAGCACGCCGCACACGCGCATCCGCCGGAGGGCACGGCCCTGGCGGATGCCCGCGATCAGCCCTCGATCAGGCGGACTTCACCAGCGCGCGGTCCTTTGCCCGAATCTTCCGAAGAAAATTCCACCCGCTGGCCTTCCCGCAGAAGCTCGAAGACCGCCTGGCGAACGGCACTGCGGTGGAAGAAGTGTTCGATCCCGCCTTCGTCCCGAATGAAGCCAAAACCCTTGTCGATGAGAAGTCGTGCGATAGTTCCGGTCGGCATATACCGTGTCCTCCGAGGCGCGCGAGCCCGGGAAAATCCCGGGCGCTCATTGACCGCCCGTAAGCGGAACTAGTGAGCCGAAACGCAGGCGCGAAAAAATCCCCATACGCATCGGCCAAGAGCGGGGCCAGTGTAGGAACTACCGTGCCTGAAGTCAAGTTGCTGAGATCCAGTCACATCCGCTGCCTCGGGGCGCGCTAGGCCGTGTCACCTGAGCGTCCCCCATCCCCGTTGCCTGCGGTCGGTGCCTTACCACTCGCTGCAGTGGTGCTCGCCGGCGGCGACTCGTCGCGCATGGGACGACCCAAAGCGCTGCTCACGATGCCCGACGGCGAGACGTTCATCGCCCGGATCCTCCGGGTGCTGGAGGCGTGCGGCCTGCAGCGAACGGTCGTGGTATCCGGTCGCCATCACACCGACATCCAAGGCGTGCTCGAGATCACGGGTCTGGCAAGCGGCGTCCGTCTCGTGAGGAATCCGCATCCCGAACGGGGGCAGCTGTCGTCGTTGCACCTGGCCATGTCCGCCGTGGTGGGTCCGACCGTTGACGGCATGCTCGTCACCTTGATCGACGTGCCGCTCATCAGCGTAGGGGTGGTGACGGCCGTGATCGAAGCCTGGGCGTCATCGCGCCCCCCAGTCGTCAGGCCGGCCGTCGGCGAGCGACACGGACATCCGGTGCTCTTCGACCGCCGCGTGTTTCAGGAACTGCGGGAGGCGCCGGGGGCGGTGGGCGCCAAGGCCGTCGTGCGGGCCCACGCGGGTGAACTGCGCGACGTCCAGGTGGCCGACGCCGGGTGCACCTGGGACATCGACACGCCGGACGACTACGAGGCGCTGCAGCGGCACAGCGGTGAGCGCGGGAATTTCAGCCGATGACGAGGTGTTCGAATCCAAGGATGTTCATGCGCCTGGTCCTTCTGATTTTCGTGCTCGCCGGCCTTCCTCCTGTCGTTGCGGCGCAGGATACGGCCGGTGTTGGAACCATTCGCGGCACCGTATCGGGCGCCGACGGTCTTCCCGTGGCCGCCGTGGCGGTCTGCGTCCCCGCGACTGGCCAGTGCGGGGTGAGCGGCGAGGACGGCGCGTTCACGCTGGCGGATGTGCGCGCCGGCGTCTACCAGCTCGAGATCGTGGCGCCCGGTCAGCCGCCAATCGTCTCGCCCGACGTGCAGGTCCGCGCGGGACTCGAGGGGGTGGTCGATGTCTCGCTGCCGCGCATCGATGCGTTCGAGAACACCATCACCGTGACCGCGCCAGCGTTTGCCGCGCCCGCCGAGGTGAAGAGCTCGAGCTTCCTCGTCACGTCCGAGCAGATCTGGAAGAGCGCGGCGGCGCTGCAGGACGTGTCGCGCTACCTGCAGTCGCTGCCTGGGGCCGCTCTTGGCACCGACGACTTCCGCAACGATCTCATCGTCCGAGGCGGCAGTCCTCTCGAGAACCTCTACGTCGTCGACAACATCGAGATCCCCAACATCAACTCCTTCGCCAATTTCGCCTCCGCGGGCGGGACCGTGAGCATCCTCGATGCCCAGCTGATCGAGGACGTCACCTTCCTGACCGGGGGCTATCCCGCGCCCTACATCAACCGGACCTCGAGCGTGCTGCAGATCGCGCAGCGCGAGGGCAGCCGCCGTCGCACCGGCGGCCGGGCCACCCTCGGCTTCGCCGGCGCCGGGGGCATCGTGGAAGGGCCGATCGGGAGGACCGAGCGCGGGTCGTGGATCGTCTCGGCCAGGAGGAGCTTTCTCGATCTCTTCACCGATGACGCCGGCATCGGGGGCGTACCGGTCCTCTACACGCTCAACGGCAAGTTCGTGTACGACGTCTCGCCCAGGGACCGGATCTGGGGCGTCAACCTCACGGGCATCGACCAGATCCGCCTGGGGCTCACCGAGGACAGCGATCCCACCGAGGAATTGAGCAACCTCGACATCAACTACGAAGGGTGGCGGTCGGCCACCGGCCTCAACTGGCAGCGAATCCTCGGAGACCGTGGCGTCGGTCTGCTCGGCGTCACCCACTCGCGTGCGAAAGTGGGGCAGCAGATCAAGGATCTGATCCGGGACGGCCTGCCCTCGCCGGGCACCAGCGTCGACGACCAGATTGCCCTCGGTTCGCTGGTGTTTCGTGAGGACTCGCTCGAAGCCGAAACGACCGTGAAGTACGACCTCACGGTCCGCCTGCCGGTGTTCGACAAGCTGCAGGCGGGCGGCAGCGTGAAGGTCTTCAACATCGACTACGACTCCGCGTCGCCCTTCGGGACCGAGGGACCGTATTTCCCCGACGGGAACGTGAGCCCGTTCACGCTGCGCGAACGCTTCACCGCCTACCAGACCGGCGCCTACGTGCAGGGGACCCGCGACATCACGCGGAGGCTGAACCTGACGGCCGGGATGAGACTGGATGACTATCAGTTCATTGCCGAGACACGGGTCAGCCCACGGCTCGGCCTGAGCTACGCCCTCACGCCCCGGCTCTCGGCCAGGGCCTCTTACGGCCGCTACTATCAGCAGCCATTCTTCCTGTTCCTGGCCACCTACCCTGAGAACAGGAGCCTCGTGCCGTTCCGTGCCGACCACGTCGTGGGTGGGCTGGCCTTCACGGTCGACGCGCGCACGCGCGTGACGCTCGAAGCCTATCGGAAGGACTACAAGGACTACCCCGTCTCGAGCCAGATTCCGTCGTTGTCGCTTGCGAACATCGGCGACACGTTTGCCGTGCGCGACATCCTCTTTCCGATGCAGAGCGTCGGGCGGGGG
>JABFRY010000494.1 GCA_013140955.1 Acidobacteriota bacterium | reverse complement strand
GTAGACGACCACCGCCACCCCGCGCCCCGTGAGCCGCTGCCAGCGCTCGGCGCCAGCCGGCGGCACGGCCACCGAGTGCACCACCACGGCGGCCAGCAGCCCCAGCGCGGCAAATGAGAGGGCGTGCGCCCAGAGCGGGAGCGCGGCGAGCCCTGCAGCCCCTGACGTGTAGGCGGACAGCTCCCCGAGGTTCCAGATGAGCCCGAGCAGGCCGGTTGCCACCGCGAAGACCTCGGGGCGGGCCGGGGGCCGCGCCACCATCACGAGCAGCATGCCGTAGAGAACGGCGCCGGTGACGTGACCCACGATGTGCAGGAGCGCCGACGGCGACGTCTCGGTCATGCGGACGCCATTGTACGTGGACCCTTCGTGCGCCCTGGTGCCGGTGACCGACCGGTAGTCGTCCTCTGTCGATGGATGGATGTTTCAACCCGACGGGCAGATCGATGACCCGGCCCTCCGGCCGGCTCCGGGCCCGCCCGCGTTACCCCCGCCCGCCGTCCGTGGTCCTCGGGAGTCCGTCCCGGGCCGCCCCGGCCGTCTGCCGTTCGTGGGCCGGATTCGACCATTCGTTGGTTTGCTGGGCCGGCGGTTCGGGCAGGGCGGTAGCGTTGCGTCTCATGCACAGCAGACTCCCGCGTGTCTTCTTCATCCTCCTTCTCACTCTCTGGGTCCTGGCAGGGGCGGCCTCCGCACAGACCGGCGTGGCGATCACGGGGCGGGTCACCGACTCCGTGTCCGGCGACGTGCTCCCGGCGGTGACGATTCAGATCGACGAGCTGGGCCGGCAGATCGCCACGGGGGCCGACGGTGCGTTCACGTTCCCCGACGTGCCGGCGGGCACCTATCACCTCTCGATCCGGACCGAGGGCTTCTCGTCGCGACGGACCGAGGTCGTGGTCGGCACCACGGCCGGCACACCCGTGGAGGTCGTGGTGGACCGTGAGCTGCACTTCCAGGAAGTGATCTCGGTCGGGCCGACCCCGCGCAGCCAGTTCGAGTCGTTCCAGCCGACCACGGTGCTGGCCGCGGAGGACCTCTCGCGGCAGATCGAATCGTCGCTTGGCGCGACGCTCGACAACCAGCTCGGTGTGGCCTCCCGCAGCTTCGGACCCGCGCCCTCGCGGCCCATCATCCGTGGTCTCGACGGCGACCGCGTGCTCGTGCTGCAGGACGGCCAGCGCACGGGCGACCTGTCGAGCCAGTCGGGTGACCACTCGGTCATCATCAATCCGGCCTCGGCCCAGCGCATCGAGGTGGTGCGCGGGCCCGCGACGCTGCTCTACGGCGCCAATGCGATCGGTGGCCTGGTCAACGTGATCAGCGACGACATCCCGACGCGCCCGGTCAACGGCATGACCGGCAACTTCCTCTTCGACCTCGCCTCGGCCTCGCGCGAGGGATCGGGCGCCGGCAACCTGCAGGTGGGCAACGGTGCCCTCGTATTCAGCCTCGGCGGCGGCGGCCGGCGGACCGGCGACTTCATGACGCCCGATGGTGAGGTCCCGAACTCGCAGTCCCGCACCGGCTACAGCAAGGTCGGTCTCGGCTGGACGGGCCAGCGGACCTATGCCGGGGCGAGCTATGGCTACGACGACACGAGGTTCGGCATCCCGGTGGTCGAGGGCGGCGTGCTGCAGCTGACGCCCAGGCGCCACGCCTTCACGTTCCAGACCGGCGGACGGGAGCTCGAGGGCCTGTTCGACGAGGTGCGCGCGACCCTCGCCGTACGCCGGTATACGCACGACGAACTCGAAGGCGACGAGGTGGGCACGGCCTTCACCAACAACACCGCCGAGGTGTCATTGCTCGGGTCCCACCGCGCCATCGGGCGCATGAAGGGCAGCATTGGCGCGTGGGTGCTCGATCGCGGCTTCAACGCCGTCGGCGCCGAAGCGCTGTCGCCCGCCGTGGATCAGCGGGGGGTTGCGGCCTTTCTGTACGAAGAGGTGACCTGGCCGCACCTGACCTTCCAGTTCGCCGGCCGCGTGGACAACACGCGCTTCGCGCCGGCGGGCGAGCCCGACCGGTCGTTCACGAACGGGTCCGGATCGCTCGGCCTGCTGTTCCGGCCCGCGGCGGCGAGCGACCGCATCATCGTGGCCGCCAGCCTGGCGCGTGCCGCGCGCAATCCCGCGCTCGAGGAGCTGTTCTTCTTCGGCACGCACCACGGCAACTTCGCCATCGAGCTAGGCAACCCGGAGCTCACGTCCGAGCGCGCGCTGGGCTTCGACCTCTCGCTGCGGTGGCGAAGCCCGCGTGTGTCGGGCGAAATCACCTACTTCCGCAACGGCATCGACGACTTCATCTATCGCAACGTCATCGACGAAGAGACCTTCGAGGCCCGCGAAGAGGAGTTCGAGGCGCGCTTCCCGGGGCGAGAGCTCGTGGGGCACGACCACGCCCACGAAGGCGAGGAGCCCGAGGCCGAGGACCACGAGCACGAGGGTGAAGCACACGAAGGCGAGGAGGAACTGGCCATCGTGGACTTCGTCTCGGCCGACGCAGTGCTCCAGGGCTTCGAGTTCCACACCGACCTGCAGTTGTCGTCGACCCTGGTGGCCGAGGTGGGAGCCGACTACGTGCACGGCGCCCTCACCACCGACGACAGTGCGCTGCCCCGCATCCCGCCGTTCCGCATGCGGGGCGGCCTGCGGTACCAGACGGACTCGGTGCAGGTGGGTGGCCAGGTCGTGGGCGCCGCCAGGCAAGACCGTGTGTCGGGGCTCGAACTCCCCACCGACGGCTGGACGACCCTCCGACTCTATGCGTCGTACTCGTTCGTGGGTGGCGGCGTCCTCAACACCATCACCGCCCGCTTCGACAATGTCGCGGACACGCTGTACCGGAACCACCTGTCGCTCATCAAGGACCTGGTGCCCGAGATGGGCCGCAACTTCAAGCTGGTCTACAACGTCCGCTTCTGACGGTGGCCTGCCACCGTGGGCGCGTCACGCGCACCCGGCCTACGGCTCCGGCCACACCCGTCGTCCTCTGTCGTACACGGCGGCGACCCAGCCCGGGTCGAGGCGCATCTCGTGACTGCGGTCGGGAGACAGGCGCTCGGGTGGCTGGACCTCCCGCACCCGGGCGAACGTCAACTGGCCGTCGCGGACGCCGGTGAAGGCCATGCCGCCGAACGACGCGCGCACCACACCCCCGGTGTCGTCGGCGTCCACGATCTGGTCGGTGGGGAGCGACACACGCAAGCCGTTGCGCAAGAGCACGAACGTGCCCGGAGGGCCGTTGCCGAGAATGGGAAGTGCCGACGGCCGGTCCTGCTCGCGCAGGAGCGTGGCTGGTGCGGCGAACTCGATGAGGAGGGGGGACGACCCGGCCACGCCGGCCGGGCCGTCCGGGTCGTCTACTGCAGGCTGCAGGGTGTCGGATCCCACTTGCTGCCGTCCGGCTCACGCCGGAAGTTGGTGCTGGTGATGTAGTCCACCACGAGGTTCTCGGGGTCGTGCACACGGGTGGTGACGACGAACCACCGGGTGCCGTCCGGTTCCGTGATCAGGTTGAAGTACTCGGTGACCACCGCATCCTGGCTGAACGGAATGCCGTTCTTGCGGAGGTACCCGGCCCGCAGGTTGGTGGTCGTCACCTCGAGCTTGCCACCCTGCGGGGCCTGCGGGGCGCGGCCGCGGCGGCCGCCGTTGTTGTTGCCCGCCTGGTCCGATTCCCCGACGCGCCTCGGATCGAAGCCGCCGCTGTAGGTCCACGACGCCAGGGAGTGCCCCTGCCAGCTGCGCTCCCCTGGCGCCGGCGCGTTGGCGAAGTGCAGCAGGCGCGTCTGCTGGCCCGCATCGGTCTCGATCTTGAGCGTGTCGCCGTCCTCCCACGCGATGCGGACCCGTCCGGGCTCGCGCATGATCGTGGGGGCCGCGTAGGCCATGCACGCCTGTCCGGCGGCCTGCATCGCGGCCGGATCGGCCGCCTGTGCGGCCTGCCGTGCCGCGGGCGTCAGGGGGAAGTTCTCGAACGCCCCCTTGGGCGGCGTGATCATCCGGAGATGCCAGTCCTCGGTGACGATGGACACCCAGGTGCCGGTGAGGTCGATGGGCGCAAAGCGCTGGTACACGCTGCCCCCGGCGGGGGCTTGCTGGGCGACGGCCGGGGTCGCCCCCAGGCTCAGGCCCGCTGCCATCGCCAGGGCCGTGAAGGTCCGGGTCATCAGTCGCATGCCGTGCGTTTCCTTGTGCATGAGGGTCGTTCCTGTCATCGGCGGCCGGCGGGGCGCGCCGGGGCCGGGGCAAACTCGTCGAAGACCGCCTCGATGAACATGTCCACCGTCCACTCGGGACGGCCGTAGCGGCCTTCCCACCCGAGCAGCGGGTGTGCCTCCTTCACCTGGGCAAGCGTCATGCGCTCGGTGGTGACGAGTTTGCGCAGGCGGTCGCGCACGATGGTGGCCATGTCACGGTACTCGACCAGGTCGGCCTCGTCGCTGATGCGCCCGTAGCCGGGCACGACGTAGGTGCCGCCCTCGGCCAGGTCGTCGGGGACCGTGATGTCGAGCATGCGGTTGAGCGCCTCGAGCGAGCCCGCGAAGGTGCCGCCCTCGGACCGGTTCACGAGCGGGAAGTGCGTCGTCGTGAAGACGTTGCCAGACACCAGCACATTCGAGCCACGGAAGTACACGAGGCTGTCGCCGTCGGAGAAGGCGCCGGGGACGTGGATGATGTCGATGGCCTCGCCATTGAAGATGAGGCCGCGTTGCGGGGCGTAGTAGCCGTCCGAGGGCCAGGCCGCCACCGGGTAGAGCGGCTGGCCATCGGGACCGGTCCGCGACATCTTGGCGTAGACGTTCTCCTGCGCGATGACGCTGATGATCGCGCCGCGCTCGGCGCCGGCGAGCGAGCCGCCAGGCAACGCGGCGATGACGGCATTGCCGCCCACGCGCTGCGGCGCCACCGACGTGTTGATGATGTAGCGGATCGGGCGATCAGTGATCGTGCGCAGGGCCGCCAGCACGCGGTCGCTCACGCCGGCCGCGCCGGTATCCACGAGCACGACGCCCTGTTCGCCGACCTGGGCGGCGATGTTGCCCCCGGCGCCGGCGATCATCCACACGTTGCCCTGCACCTTGAGGACCTCGAGCTCGCCCGCGGGAATCGGCGGATCCCCCGGCACCGGGCGCGGTGTCTGGGCGGGGGCCTGCGCGGCCAGGCCGATGGCCGTGGCCAGCAGGATCGCCGCCATCGTGCCGGCTCCGCCGGTGAGGCGCGCCAGCGGCGTCGGGCTCGTGCGTGCGTTCTGGAATGGGGTCATCGCGTCAATCGGTCCTTGTACTCGGGATACATGGTCTCGGCGCCCCCCAGCGTGGCCTCCGCGGGCACGCCCAGCGCGCCGGCGTGTTCGCCGACGAACGGGTTCTCCCCGGGCAGGTAGTGGGGCACCACGTGGCGTTCCTGTGTCGCGATCTCCTCGCGCGGGAAGCACAGGGCGAAGAAGTTGTTCCCCTGGTCGGCGGGCTCGACGTCGAAGGCCGCGACGTTGACGCCGCCGGGGTTGGCGATGAAGTCGGCCGACTTGATGTAGGGCTCGGTGAGATAGAGCGGGTCGTAGACGATCCAGGTGATGGTGAGAATGTCGCCGTTGCGGGTGTAGTAGGTGGTGACGGTGGCCTGATCGCTCGACGGCACGCCGTTGCGGCGGATCCAACCCCACTTGATGTGGGTGGTGGTGGTGATGAGCGTGCCACCCTCCCAGCGCCCGGTGGTGAAGCCGGCCCAGGTATGGGGGGCATAGGCCGAGGGATGAGGACGTCCGTCCATCCAGATGGTACGGTCGGCGCGCCGGAAGGTGCCGCCGACCGTGTAGTGCACCACATCGAGATTCGCGTCGAGTTCTGCCGCGATACGCAGCTGTGCCGGCCCCCAGAACGAATAGGTGGACGGATGCCGCATGCACACGTGCTCGGGCACACCCAGCAGCGCACTGTCGTAGGTGAGCGCCCGCGACCGCCCTTCCTCGTTCAGGGGCACGCCCAGGTAGTCCACGAGCAGCGGGCCCTCCTGTCGTTCGTGGGCATCCTCGTTGTAGTTGGTGTTGTTCCGGCCGCGCTGGGCGAACGAGACGCCCTGGCCCGGCTGGCCCCAGTAGCCGACGATGTCGGCCTGGGCCGCGGCGGTGCCGGCGGTGGCCGCCAGGAGCAGCGCGACGAGACAGGACAGGGTGACGGGCTGGCGTGCAGACATGGTGCGCAGATCCTCGAATGCCGGGGCGCCAGGCGGGCGCGTGCCGCCGGACCCGGAGTCGAACGGGAGTCTATCCGATCACCGGCGGAGCCGGTCCCGGTACTCGGGGTACGCGGTCTCGGCGCCGCCCCGCGTCGCCTCCACCGGAATACCCAGCACGTTCGCGTGCTCGCCGACGAAGGGATTGTCCCCTGGCAGGTAGTGGGGCACGTAGTGGCGCTCGGGCCGCGCGATCTCCTCACGCGGGAAGCACTGGGCGAAGAAGTTGTTGCCACGGTCGGCCGCGGCCACGCCGAAGTTCGCGGTGGTGACCCCGGCCGGTGCGGCGATGAAGTCGGCCGACTTGATGTACGGCTCGGTGAGATAGACGGGGTCGTAGACCAACCAGGTGATGGTGAGGATGTCGCCGTTGCGGGTGTAGTAGGTGGTGACGGTGGCCTGGTCACTCGACGGCACGCCGTTGCGGCGAATCCAGCCCCACTTGATGTGGGTGGTGGTGGTGATGAGGGTGCCACCCTCCCAGCGTCCGGTCGTGAAGCCGGCCCACGTGTGGGGGGCATAGCTCGAGGGGTGCGGGCGCCCGTCCATCCAGATGGTGCGGTCGGCGCGGCGGAAGGTGCCGCCGACCGAGTAGTTGACGACATCGAGGTTGGCGTCGAGCTCCGCCGCGATGCGCAGCTGCGCCGGCCCCCAGAACGAATAGGTGGACGGGTGCCGCATGCACACGTGCTCGGGCACGCCCAGCAGCGCGCTGTCATAGGCGAGCGCGCGCGAGCGGGCCTCCTCGTTGATGGGCAGGCCCAGGTAGTCCACGAGGGTCGGACCGTCGGCGCGCTCGGTCGAGTCTTCGATGAACCCGAACATGTTGGCCACGCCGACGCCGATCACGGAGCCCTGCGCGGGCTGGGCCCAGAAGCCGACGATGTCGGCCTGGGCGGCGGCCAGGCCCGGCAGGACGAACCCGCAGACGACGGCCAGGACCGCGGACGCGAGGAATCGACCAGGATGAAGACAGCGCATGCGATGAATGACCTTTCCCGAAGATGAAGGGCGTATCCGACGCAGTCTACCCGATGCCGCCTGCATTCGACAGGCGGCGCAGGGCCGTCTGCGTGGGCCGGGCGCCGCACCTGGATGTCGTCACCGGTTCCATGCCGGTTCCGTGGCCACGGCCGTCATGGCGAGCCGGGCCCGTCCGCTGCAGGCCC
>JABFRY010000280.1 GCA_013140955.1 Acidobacteriota bacterium | reverse complement strand
GTCGTGAGGTCGCGCCCGCGAAACGCCAGCGGTGCGGCGGCCTGAACAGCCCGACGTCCCGACGGTCGGAGGTGACGCGGAAGCTGTGCAGCAACCGGTGGTAGTCGTACGGCGCGCCGTCCTCGCGGTGGACGGCCACGTCCAGCTTGTAGGCGCCTGCGATCAGGTCGAGCCGTTCGACGGCGAACGTCACCTCGCCCTCGCCCGACAGCGTCCCGCCCAGGCCGCCGTCGATGGACGTGTTGGTGCCGAAACAGCAGGTGCCGTCCGCGCTGAAGATGCCCACCCCGAAGACGACGTCGGTCACCGGGGCGTGCGCCCGTACGCCGAGCGTGACGGTCAGGGGCTCGCCGGTACGGACCACCTGCGTCTCGGTTCCGTCGGCGCCCGCCAGGCGTACGCTGACGATCTCGACCTCGCGCGAGCCCCAGCGCCCCTCCGACGCCTGGAACATGTCGCCCGGCGGTTCCCCTGCGGCTCCCCGCGGCGCGGAGAGACTGCTCCCGGCCGCCCGGCGATCCGCCTCGGCGAGGGCGCGCGCGTCGGCGGCCGAGACGTCGAGCAGGTACGCATCCACGACACGCTTGGGATCGCCCTGTTCGCGTACGCGACCGTCGTCGAGCCACAGCGCCTCGTCGCAGAACCGCGTCACCAGGTCGAGCGCATGCGTGACGAGCAGCACCGTCTTGCCGTGCCGGCGCAGCTCGGCGAACTTGTCGAGGCAGCGGTGCGTGAAGGCCTCGTCACCCACCGCCAGCACCTCGTCCACCAGCAGCACGTCGGGGTTCACGTGAATCGCGACGGCGAAGCCCAGGCGGACGTACATGCCGGAGGAGTAGGTCTTCACCGGCGCATCGATGAACTCTTCCAGTTCCGCGAAGGCCACCATGTCGTCGAACCGCTCGGCCACCTCCTTGCGGCTCAGGCCCAGCATCATGCCGTTGATGAAGACGTTCTCCCGGCCGGAAATCTCCGGGTGGAACCCCGCGCCCAGTTCGATGAGCGCCGACACCCGGCCCTCCACGCGAATGGCACCCGCGGTGGGGCGGCCAATCCCCGCGATCAGCTTCAGCAGGGTGCTCTTGCCCGATCCGTTGCGCCCGATGAGTCCCATCGTGCGGCCGCGGGGCACCTCGAACGACACGTCGTGCAGCACCTCGCGCGACTGTTCGGGGCGCAGGCTTCCGCCGAGGCTTCCGGTGAGCAGGGCGCTCTTGAGGGTGCCGAAGCGCTGCCGGGTATAGCGACGGTACGACTTGCTGACGCCGCGCACCTCGATCGCCGTCACCGCTACACCTCCTCCGCCAGCGTATCCCGCAGGCGATCGAAGACGGCGTAGCCCGCCAGGAAGACCACGACCGATGCGGCGCCGAGGGCCAGCAGCGAGGGCCACCCCGTGAACGGGCCCGGATGGAACAGCACCTCCTGATAGGCCGACACCAGGTGCGTCATGGGATTGAGGGCCAGCAGCCCACGCACGCGCTCGGGCACCTGCGACACGGGATAGATGATCGGCGTCGCGAAGAACCAGAGCGTGAGCAGGTTGGCCAGCAGGTCGCGCACGTCGCGGAAGTGCACGGTCAGCGCCGACACCAGCAGCGCCAGGCCGAGCGTGAAGAGCAGCTGGACCGCGACCACCACCGGAAACCAGAGCAGGTCGCCAGCCACGACCGGCGTGCGGAACCAGATGAGGAAGGCCGCCAGGATCGGCAGGCCGAGGCAGAAGTGCGCCAGGCTGGCCAGCACGGTGACGATGGGCAGGACCTCCGCTGGAAAGAGGACCTTGCGAATCAGGTTGCCACCCGCGATGAGCACGTTGGACGACTCGAGGAGCGACGCCGAGAACCACGTCCACGGCAGGATGCCGCAGAACAGGAACAACGGAAACGGCTCCGCCTCGGGAGGATGCGTGCCCGGCAGCACGACCTGGAACACGAAGGTGTAGATGAGGAGGAGGAGAAGGGGGTTGACGAACGACCAGAAGAAGCCGAGGACCGAGCCCCGGTACCGCGCGCGCAGGTCGCGGGCCACGAGGCTCTGCACGAGCGCCCGGTATCGCAGCAGGTGTCGGAGGTTGTCGAGCACGCCCGGCCCGAGTGTATCAGGCCCTCCGGCCCTCAGATGCGGGTCCGGGCCCTGTTCGCCACCTGCAGCCGGATGAGGGACTTCATCATCGCAATGCGCGCGCGATCGAAGTCCATCTCCGGCACCGGGCGCGACATCCGCTCCTCGGCCCGCTTCCGGGCGCCCTCGGCGCGCGTGACGTCGATCTCGCCGGCGCGCTCAGCCACCTGCGCGAGGATGGTGACGCGGTCCGGGCGCACCTCCACGAAGCCGAAGGCGATGGCCAGGAAGTGCCGCTCCTGGCCGGTGCGATACCACAGCTCGCCCACCTTGAGGGTGGCGAGCAGCGGCGTGTGGCCGGGAAGGATGCCGAGGTTCCCCTCGCTGCCCGGCACCTGCACCTCGTCCACCTCCTCGGTGAGGAGTGCGCGGTCGGGCGTCACGATCTCGAGCGTCAGCTTCGTCGGCAGTGCCATGGTGTGTCCGTCAAACGGCTCCGCGTCAGGCGGACTTCATCGACTCGGCCTTCTCGACGGCCTCCTCGATGGTGCCCACCATGTAGAACGCCTGCTCCGGCAGCGCGTCGTGCTTGCCGTCGGCGATCTCCTTGAAGCCGCGGATGGTGTCGGCAATCGACACGTACTTGCCCTTGAAGCCGGTGAACTGCTCGGCCACGAAGAACGGCTGCGACAGGAAGCGCTGCAGCTTGCGCGCGCGCGTCACGGTGAGCTTGTCGTCTTCCGACAGCTCGTCGATGCCGAGGATCGCGATGATGTCCTGCAGGTCCTTGTAGCGCTGGAGGATCTGCTTCACCTGCCGGGCGGTGTTGTAGTGCTCGTCACCCAGCACGCGCGGGTCGAGGATGCGGGAGGTGGAGGCCAGCGGATCCACGGCCGGGTAGATGCCCAGCTCGGCGATCTGCCGCGACAGGTTCGTCGTGGCGTCGAGGTGGGCGAACGTCGTCGCCGGGGCGGGGTCCGTGTAGTCGTCGGCGGGCACGTAGATCGCCTGGACGGACGTGATGGAGCCCTTGCGCGTGGACGTGATGCGCTCCTGCAGCTCGCCCATCTCGGTGAGCAGCGTCGGCTGGTATCCCACGGCCGAGGGCATGCGGCCGAGCAGCGCCGACACCTCGGAACCCGCCTGCGTGAAGCGGAAGATGTTGTCGATGAAGAGGAGCACGTCCTTGCCCTCGGCATCGCGGAAGTACTCGGCCACCGTGAGCGCAGACAGGCCGACGCGCAGGCGCGCACCCGGCGGCTCCGTCATCTGGCCGTAGACCAGCGCGGCGCGCGACTTCGACATGTCTTCCATGTTGATGACGCCCGACTCCTGGAACTCGAGCCAGAGGTCGTTGCCCTCGCGCGTGCGCTCGCCCACACCACCGAACACCGAGACACCGCCATGCTTCAGGGCGATGTTGTGGATCAGTTCCATGATGATGACGGTCTTGCCGACGCCGGCGCCGCCGAACAGCCCGATCTTGCCGCCCTGCAGGTACGGCTCGAGCAGGTCGATGACCTTGATCCCGGTCTCGAACATCTTGAGCTCGGTGGACTGCTCCTCGAGCGTGGGCGCCTTGCGGTGGATGGGCCAGCGCTCCGCCGACTCCACGGGACGATCCGGGAAGTCCACGGGCTCGCCGAGCACGTTCAGCACGCGTCCGAGCGTGGCCGGACCGACGGGCACCGAGATGGGCGCGCCGGTGTCGAGCACCGTCATGCCCCGCGTCATGCCATCGGTCGGCTTCATGGCGACGGCGCGGACGCGGTCCTCGCCGAGGTGCTGCTCCACCTCCGCCACGACGTCGATCACGTCACCGCCGTCGGAGCCGTCGGACACCACGCGGACGGCGTTGTAGATCTCCGGAAGGCCGTTGGGGAACTCGATGTCGATGACCGGGCCGATGACCTGGATCACCCGTCCTGTCCGCTGCGCTGTTGCTGTCTGTGCCATGTCTGTCCTTCGACCCGCCGGTCCGTCCAGCAGGGTGCCTACTATCCCGTGAAGCGCCTCGGATACATCCGCCCGGCGCCAGGTCCCGGAGACCGTTCCGGGTTGATCGCCGCCGGCCGCCGACCCGTCCGGGCCTCGCGCGCGAACCGTTACGTGGCGCTGGCGCCCGACACGACCTCGATGATCTCGCGCGTGATCGCGGCCTGGCGGACCTTGTTCATGTAGAGCGTCAGGCTCTCGAGCATCTCCGCCGAATTCCTGGTGGCGGCGTCCATGGCCGTCATCTGTGCCGCGTAGAACGCCGCGTTCGACTCGATGAGGGCCCGGTAGACCTGCACCTGCACGTGCCGCGGCAGCAGGTCGGCGAAGATCTCCTGGGGGCCCGGCTCGTAGAGGTAGTCCACCCCGCCGCCCTGCGGCTCCTGGACGTCTTCGAGCCGCGGGATCGGGAGGAGCTGCTCCACCACGATGCGCTGCGACATCACCGACTTGAACTCGTTGTAGACCAGGTACACGCTGGACACGCGGCCCGACGTGAACTCCTCCATCGCGCCGTCGGCGAGATCGACGGCATCGCCGAACTGGAGCCGCTGGAACAGGCCCACCCGCTCGAAGAGCACCTCGAAGCCCCGGCGCCGGAAGAAGTCGCGCGACTTGCGTCCGATGAGGCCGAGCGCCACTTCCCGGTCCCGTCCCTCGGTCACGATGAACTGGCCCGCGGCCTTGAGGACGTTGGAATTGAAGCTGCCGCAGAGCCCGCGGTCCGCGCTGATGACGATGAGGAGCGGCCGTCCCTCTCCCGCCGGCGGCACGCGCAGCAGCGGGTGTACGCCCTGGTCCACGCGGGAGACCAGGCCGTTGAGTACGCGCAGCATGCGCTGCGCGAACGGCCGGGCGGCCACCACGCGGTCCTGCGCGCGCTTGAGGCGCGAGGCCGCGATCATCTTCATCGCCTTGGTGATCTGCTGGGTCGACTTGACGGCCCGGATCCGGCGACGGAGGTCGATGAGTGAGGGCATCGGTGCTTACGCCACCGCCACCGCTTGCGCGCTGGCCGAGAACTGCTGGCCGAACTCCTTCAGGGCCGCCTCGAGCGCCGGCTTCAGGTCGTCGTCGAGCACCTTCTTCTCGGCGAGGCCGGTGAGCACGCCGGGATGGCGGGTCTCGAGGAACCGGTACAGGTCCACCTCGTAGCGCCGCACGTCCTCGATGGCCACGGCATCCAGGAACCCCTTGGTCGCCGCGTAGATGATGACGACCTGCTTCTCGACCGGCACCGGCTGATACTGCGGCTGCTTCAGGATCTCGACGAGCCGACGGCCCCGATTGAGCTGGGACTGCGTGGCCTTGTCGAGGTCGCTGCCGAACTGCGCGAACGCGGCCAGCTCGCGGTACTGTGCGAGATCCAGACGGAGCGACCCGGCCACCTGGCGCATGGCCTTGATCTGGGCCGAGCCGCCGACGCGCGACACCGAGTTGCCCACGTTGATGGCGGGGCGCACGCCCTGGTGGAACAGGTCGGCCTCGAGGAAGATCTGCCCGTCGGTGATCGAGATGACGTTGGTCGGGATGTACGCCGACAGGTCGCCGGCCTGCGTCTCGATGATCGGCAGGGCCGTCAAGGATCCACCGCCGAGTTCGGCGTTCAGCTTCGCCGCACGCTCCAGCAGGCGGGAGTGCAGGTAGAAGACGTCGCCGGGGTACGCCTCGCGGCCGGGCGGACGCCGCAGCAGCAGCGAGATCTCGCGATACGCCTGGGCGTGCTTGGACAAGTCGTCGTACACGCAGAGGGCGTGGCGGCCCGTGTCGCGGAAGTACTCGCCGATGGTGCAGGCCGAGTACGGGCTGATGTAGAGCATCGGGGCCGGGTCGGAGGCGCCGGCGGCGACGACGATGGTGTAGCTCATCGCGTCGTTCTCTTCCAGCGTGCGGACGACCTGCGCCACCGTGGACTGCTTCTGTCCGATGGCGTTGTAGATGCAGATGACGCCGTTGCCGCGCTGGTTGATGATCGCGTCCACGGCGACCGCGGTCTTGCCCGTCTGCCGGTCGCCGATGATGAGCTCGCGCTGGCCCCGGCCCACCGGCACCATACCGTCGATGGCCTTCAGGCCGGTCTGCATCGGCTCCTTCACCGGCTGGCGGTCCACCACGCCGGGCGCCAGGCGCTCGATGGGCATGAACTGCTTGGTGAGGATGGGACCCTTGCCGTCGATGGGCTGACCGAGCGCGTTGACCACGCGTCCCAGCATCTCGTCGCCGACGGGCACCGAGATGATGCGGCCGGTGCGCTTGACCGAGTCGCCCTGCTTGATCTTCTTGTAGTCGCCGAGCAGCACGGCGCCGACGCTGTCTTCCTCGAGGTTCAGCGCGATGCCGTACACGCCGTGGGGGAACTCGATCATCTCGCCGGCCATGGCGCGCTCCACGCCGTGGATGCGCGCGATGCCGTCGCCGAGCGACACGATGGTGCCCACCTCGGCCACGTCCACGTCGACGGCGAAGCCGCCGATCTGGTCGCGAATGATCTTGGAGATGTCTTCGGCTCTGATGTCCATGTCGTTCCTTTGGGCTCTCGGTGCGCCGGCGCTCAGGCCTGCTCGAACAACTTGCTCTTCATCCTGGCCAGCTGCGTGGCGATGCTGCCGTCGTAGACGGTGCTGCCGACGCGGGCGACCACACCGCCGATGACGGAGGCGTCCACGCGGCTCTCCATCGCGACCCGTCGGCCGGTCACCTCCGACAGCCGCTGCTGCAGGCGGGCGACGGCCTCGGGCGCGAGAGGCGTGGCGGTGGTGACTTCCGCGCGAACGACCTGCTGGTGATCCATGAGGCGCTCGCGGTAGATCTTCCGCAGGGCCGGCACCAGCGACAGCCGATCCTGGTCCGCCATCTGCAGGAGCAGCGTGTCGAGGGGCCTGCCCGCCTGGAGCCGTGTGAGCAGCTCCTGCACGACGCCGCGTTTGCCCTCCACGGGCACGGCGGGGTTCGACAGCACGCGGGCGAGCTCGGGGTGCTGTGCGATCAGGTCCGCGAAGGCGTCCAGGTCGTCGGCGACCTTCTCGCTCGTGGACATCTCCACCGACACCTCGAGCAGCGCGCGCGCATAGCGGGTGGCCGCGACGCGCGGAGTCACGGCTTCACCTGGGTGAGGTACCGATCGACCAGGCGGTCCTGATCGGCGGGCGTGATGCCCCGGCGGATGCGATCGGTGGCCAGGCCCACGGCGAGGTTCGACGCGTGCTCCACCAGATCGCGCTGCGCCACGCGCAGCTGCAGGTCGATCTCGCGACGCGCCTGGTCGAGCAGGCGGCGGTGGCCGAACGGGAACGCCTGCTCGATGCGGGCCTCCTCGGCCAGGATCTCCTGCTGGCCGTGCTGCTTGAGGGCCTCGAGT
>JABFRY010000488.1 GCA_013140955.1 Acidobacteriota bacterium | reverse complement strand
GTGCTCGTGCGATTGCCGGTCGCTGCCGGCGCGGGCCGCATCGCCGCCATCGTGATCCTGGCCGTGGCCGCCGGCGGCCTCATCAGGCTGGCGATACGGCAGGCCTGGCGCGAGCTGCCCGTGACGCTGGCGTTGGCCTCGGCGGCGCTGGTGCTGGCCGCACAGCTGGGGCTGCTCACGGGCGCGAGGCCGTCGGCCGTGGAGGAGATGGCCACACTCGTCGAGTTGCACCGCACCGGCGGCGAGGCGGTCGGCCAGTACCAGGTGTTTGTCCGGAATCTCGTGTTCTATACCGAGCGACGACACGAGGACCTGTTCGACGAACAGCGCGCCATCGACTTCGTGCGCCGCCCCGAGCGGGTCCTCCTTGTCGTGCGCGCAAGGGACCGTGCGGCGCTCGAGCGCGCCTCCGGCGTGCCGCTGCACCCGCTGGCGTCGGTCGGCTACTTCAACCGGGCGGCGCTGCGTGTGGGGGCCATCCTGCAGCCGGACCTGTCGCGGGACGTGGAGACGGTGCTCCTGGTCACGAACGCGCCGGCGGGGTCGGCTCCGGAAAGATCTTTCCCGGATTGAGGATGCCCTTCGGGTCGAAGGCCTGCTTGACGCGCTGCATCAGCGCGATCTCGTCGGGCGAGAGCTCGATGCCGAGATAGGGCGCCTTGGCGAACCCGATGCCGTGTTCGCCGCTGATGGACCCCTCGAGGGCGACGACCCGCTCGAACAGTTCCCGCTCGGCCACGTGCGCGCGCGCCACGGCGGCCTCGTCACGTTCGTCTACCAGCAGGTTCACGTGGATGTTGCCGTCGCCCGCGTGACCGAAGGCGGCGATGCGCAGCCCGTGGCGCTGTCGCAACCGTTCCAGTTCGGCGAACAGCTGCGGGATGCGTCCCCGCGGCACCACCACGTCGTGATTGACCTTGGCGATGCCCGGCCCCTTGAGCGCCGGCGAGAGCTGGCGCCGCACAGTCCAGAGGCGCTGGCGCTCCTCCTCGGTGGCGGCACGGTCCACCGACAGCGCGCCGGCCTCGGCGCAGGCGGCCGCTGCGCTCACCGCATCCTCGGCAGCCGCAGCAGCCGAGCCGTCCACCTCGAGCAGCAGCGCCGCATCACAGCCTTCCGGCACCAGGGCCTGGCCGACATGCCGCGCCACGGCGCGGAGCGATTCGCCGTCCACGAGCTCGATCGCCGCTGGCACGAGCCGGTGCCGGATGAGGGCGGTGACGGCGTCCACGGCCGCGTCGATCGTGGCAAAGGTGGCCAGCAGGGTGATCGAGGTCGCGGGTCGGGGAATGAGACGTAGGGTGATGCGCGTCACGATCGCCAGCGTGCCCTCGGAACCGACCAGCAGCTGCGTGAGGTCGTACCCGACCACGTTCTTCACGGCCTTGGATCCGGTGCGGACGATCTCGCCGGTGGGCAGCACCGCCTCGAGGCCGAGCACGTAGCGGCGCGTCACGCCGTACTTGAACGCGCGCGGGCCGCCCGCGCACTCGGCCACGTTGCCGCCGAGCGAGCTCTGCTCCAGGCTGGCCGGGTCGGGCGGATAGAAGAGGCCTCGCGCCTCGACCGCCCGCTGGAGGTCGGCCGTGATGACGTTGGGCTCGACGACGGCCAGCAGGTTGACGTCGTCGATTTCGATGATGCGGTTCAGGCGATCCATCGCCAGTACGACGCCGCCCCGGGTGGCCACGGCCCCGCCGGTGTAGCCCGTCCCCGCGCCGCGCACGATGAGGGGCACGCCGTGCTCGTGGCAGAGGCGCGCCACGGCCGCGACGTCGGCGGTGTGCGCGGGACGGACGACGACGTCCGGCAGCGGGCCCACGCCGAGCGCATCGTGCGCGTAGGCGGCCCGTTCGTCGGCGCCGACCAGCACGGGCGTGTCCCCGAGGCTGGCCCGGAGGGCGGCGAGGAAGGCGGGAGTGACCATGGTGTCGGTCTGGCGGCGAGGTCCGGAGACCCGGACCCCGCCGCGTCAGGCTGTGGGCGTCAGCGCTCCGCCTTGGCGGGCTGCAGCGTTTCGGCGAACCGCAGGAGGCGCGTGGCCCCCTCGCGGAGCTGCTCCATCGAGGTGGCGTACGAGATCCGCACGTAACCGGGCGCATCGAACGCCTCGCCCGGCGTGACCGCCACGTGCTCCTGCTCGATGAGGGCCTGCGAGAAGTCGGCCGACGTCGGCACGGCCTTCGTGAGGAGGCCCGAGATGTCCGGGAACAGGTAGAACGCCCCCTTGGGCTTCACGCACTTGATGCCCGGATGCGCCGTGAGCCACCCGTGGATGGCGTCGCGCCGGCGCCGATACTCCTCGAGCATCTGCGTCACCGGTTCCTGCGGCCCGTTGAGGGCGGCCACCGCAGCGCGCTGCGTGATGGAGGTGACGTTGGACGTCGAGTGACCCTGGATGGTGTTGAACGCGGACGTCAACGCCGCCGGGGCAATCGTCCAGCCGCAGCGCCAGCCCGTCATCGCATAGGCCTTCGACGCGGAGCCCGCGATCACGGTGCGGTCGCGGTGTCGCTCGAACAGCACCCGCGGGAAGTTGTGCGGGACGGGCTCGTAGATGAGCTTCTCGTAGCACAGGTCCACGATGACCCAGATGCCCCGTGCCGCTGCCGCGTCCGCGATGGTGCGCAGCGTGTCCTCGTCCACCAGCGCGCCCGTCGGGTTGGCGGGCGAGTTGATGACGATGGCCTTGGTCTTCGGCGTGATGGCCGCGACGATCGCCTCGGCGTGCACCGCGAAGCCGTCGTCCGAGCGGGTCTGCACGATGACGGGCTCGGCGCCCACCAGCTTGATCTGCTCGGGAATCGTCGGCCAGTACGGCGCGTGGGTGATGACCTCGTCACCGGCATTGAACAGCGCGAGCGCGGCGTTGAAGAGCGCCTGCTTGCCGCCGTTGGTGACCAGCACCTCCCCGGGCGTGATGTCCACGCCGTAGTCGGTCTTGTAGCGGGCGCAGATGGCCTCGCGCAGCTCCAGGATGCCCGCGGCCGCGGTGTACCGCGTGAAGTTGGCGTCGATGGCCGCCTTGGCCGCGGCCTTCGCGTGCTCCGGCGTGGGGAAATCGGGCTCGCCCGCCCCGAAGTCAACCACGTTGTGGCCGGCGCGGCGCAAGCGCTCCGCCTCGGCGGCCACCTTCAGCGTCCCCGATCCCGATACCCTGGCTAGCCGATCTGCAAACATGCGCGTGTCCTCTCCTGTCCCTGTCCGGTCCGTGTCAGTTCCGGGCTCTACCCCGGGTCTACTCTAGGGTCCGTTCCGTGTCTGGTCGGCGTCTGGCGGTGGACGCGGCTCTGCCGCGGTCCCGCGCCCTGTCGGGCCGCGCTACGGCTTCCGCGCCTGCTTGCGCTGCATCCACTGCTCCACCGCCGGCGGCACCAGGCCGCGGACCTCGCCCCCGAGCTGGTAGACCTCCTTGATGAGGCGCGAACTCAGGTACGTGTACTGCTCGGCGGGCATCATGAACACCGTTTCGAGCGTGGGTTCGAGGTGCCGGTTCATGAGCGCCATCTGGAACTCGTACTCGAAGTCGGACACCGCGCGCAGGCCCCGCACGATGGCGCTCGCCCGCCGCTGGCGCGCGTAGTCCACGAGCAGGCCGTCGAACGACTCGACCTCCACGTTCGGGTACTCGGTGAACACCTCACGGATGATCGCCATCCGTTCGTCCGCGTCGAACAGCGGCTTCTTCTCCGCGTTCACCAGCACCGCGACGACGATCCGCTCGAACAGGTGCGCGCTGCGCAGGATGATGTCGACGTGGCCGTTGGTGAGCGGGTCGAACGAGCCGGGGAAGATCGCGAGGCGACCATCGGGAGGGCTCGTCAGCATCGTCAGTTCTCCTCGGCGCCCGCGCCGGGCACCCTCCCGGACCCGTCCGGCGCGGCCGGCGCGAGAAAGGTGAGGCTGCTGTCGCCCGAACGCAGGTCACGCGTGCGGGTGAGCGAACCGGGGATCTCCGGCGCGGCCCGAGTCGCCCGCTCCAGCACCACGAGCCCCCCTGGACGCAGACAGCAGGCCGCAGCCTCCAGCATGGGAGCAACGGTGCCAGCATCGTAGGGAGGATCGAGGAAGACCAGATCGAATGCCGCCTCGCCCAGCTCCGGCAGCACGGTCACGACGTTCCCGACCCGGATAGTATAGCCCCCTCCGACGCCGCAGGCGTCGAGGTTGTGGCGGACCAGCCCCGCCGCCCGGCGGTCGGTGTCCACGAACGTCACGTGCGCCGCGCCCCGGCTGATGGCTTCGATGCCCACCGCCCCCGTGCCCGCGCAGGCATCGAGCACGCGCGCGCCCTGCACGCGGGTCCCGAGCACGTTGAACAGCGTCTCCCGGAGGCGGTCGGAGGTGGGACGCAGCCCCGCCCACGTGGGCGGCGTGAGGCGTCGTCCCTTCAGGGTGCCGGCGATGATGCGCATGACGGATGGCGGGGGCGCAACGGGGTGTCGCGCCAGCCACCGTCGATCAGGATGGCAGGGCCTGCCGCTGGCTGCAAGCGGCGGAGGGGCGTCCGCGCGACGCGCCATGGCCTCCGCGAGCCGACTGCTGCGAGCCGCGACGTGGATCCCGAGGCGCGCGGCTCCCGGACTGGCATGGCCACCCTGGCAGGGCAACAATGGGAGAGCCATGCGTGCACAGCGGGAGTGGACATGAAACTGGCGGTTTTCGATACCCATACCTACGATCGCGAGGCCCTGACGGCCGCGAACGCGCGCTTCGGGCACGAGCTCACCTACTTCGACACCCGCCTCACCCGTGATACCGCAGCGCTCGCCCTGGGGTATCCTGCCGTCTGCTCATTCGTCAACGACCGGGTGGACGCCCAGGCCCTCGCGACGTTGCACGGCGGGGGCACGCGCCTGCTCGCGTTGCGCTCCGCGGGCTTCAACCATGTCGACCTCGAAGCGGCGGCCCGGCTCGGCATCGCCGTGGCCCGTGTGCCCGAGTACTCCCCCCATGCGGTGGCCGAGCACGCGGTCGCCCTGCTGCTGGCGCTGAACAGGCATCTGCCTCGCGCGTTCAACCGTGTGCGCGAGGCGAACTTCTCGCTCGACGGCCTGGTGGGATTCGACCTGTTCGGCAAGACGTGCGGACTCGTCGGCACCGGGAAGATCGGCGCGGTGGTCGCACGTATCATGCGGGGCTTCGGCTGCCAGGTCCTGGCGTTCGATCTCTCACCGGACCCGCGTCTGACAGAGGAGCTGGGTATCCGGTACGCGGGGCTCGAGGAGCTGTACCGTCACAGCGACATCATCTCGCTGCACGTCCCGCTCACGCCGGCGACGCGCCACCTGATCGACGCCGCGGCGTTCGCCCGCATGAAGCGCGGCGTCATCCTCCTCAATACGGGGCGTGGGGCCCTGGTGGACAGCCGTGCGCTGATCGATGCCCTCAAGCGGGGGCACGTGGGCGCGGCGGGCCTCGACGTGTACGAGGAGGAAGAGAACGTCTTCTTCCGGAACCTGTCGGATCAGGTGCTGCAGGACGATGTGCTGGCGCGGCTCCTCACCTTTCACAACGTGCTCATCACGGCGCATCAGGGCTTCCTGACCCACGAAGCGCTGGCCAACATCGCCGACACGACGCTGGCGAACGTGCGGGCCTTCGAGCGCGGTGAGCCCCTGGTCAACGAGGTCAGGGCCGCAGAGGTTCTGCGATAGCCCACTCGGGCGCCCACGGGACCGCCCATCAGGCCGAGAGGCCGTCAGTGCGTCAGGGCGTGCAGCAGGATGTTGACGCCCAGGGCGTAGCCCTTCGGCGAGAACTGGTAGAAGTAGTCGGGATCCTCGCCCTCCCGCTCGAAGGCGTCGGCGATGTCGGTGTTGTGGCTGCTCAGGACCATGATGCGCCCGTCGTGGTCGCGCACGGCGCTCAGATGGGGCGTGGCGCTGTCGGCGCCCTGCTCCGACGTGTCGTGCGTGGATCGCCAGTACTGGATGTTCGGGATCTGGGGCACAGCCTCCACTTCGAACTGTGCGCGGAACAGGGGATCGGAGAGCGGCACCTCGACCATCGGGTACTCCGCCGGGTCGAAGATCTTCGCCAGCTCCTCCATCCAGACAGCCCACTGCGTGGACCCCCACTGATCGTCCGTCCAGAGGAAGCCGCCCTTGAGCAGGTACGCCCTGAGCAGGCCTGCCTCCTCTTCGGAGAGGCGCATGGAGCTGATGTCGCCGGCCACCAGCATGGGGCACTGGAACAGCTGCTCGTCGGTGAGACGGACGAGATAGTGATTCGGCGACCCGTCGGACGCCGTGCTGACCTGCGTGCGGGTCAGCTCGCCGAAACGGATCGACAGGTTGGTTTCACCAAGCGGATAGTCGGTGCGCCAGCCCGCGGCAAACTGGCGTCCTTGGGGGTAGACCAGCCGGCAGATCACGAAGTGGCGGTCCGGAAACGTCGCCGGGGCGGTGCCGCTCCCCGCCCCGAGCAGCCCGAAACCCCTGAGCCCGCCGCGCTGCGCAGACAGCACGGCGGCGCTCCCCGCAACGAGGACGACGAGCAGCGCCAGGGATCGCGTCGAAGGCCAGGCCATCGGCCGCCATCCTATCGCAACGTGCGGGAGATGCGCGGTTGGGGGGATTTCGCCTTCACCGCGGCGGCCCGCGGAGGTAGACTCGGCCCGGATAACTCCAGTGGCACAGGGCAAGATCTTCGTCTGTTACCGGCGGGAGGACTCGGCAGGGCACGCCGGGCGCCTCTACGACCGCCTGAACCAGCGGTTCCCGGGCCGCGTGTTCATGGACGTGGCCAGCATCGGCATCGGCACCCGCTGGAACGAGGTCATCGATACCACCCTCTCCTCGTGCGAGGTCGCGGTCGTGCTCATCGGCAAGCGCTGGCTCGATGCGCAGCCGGGCGGCACGCGGCGGATCGACGAGGAGGCCGACCCCACGCGCGCCGAGATCCGTGCCGCCCTGCGCCTGAAGCTGCGGGTCGTCCCCCTGCTGGTCTCGGGTGCCGCGATGCCCAACCGGGAGGACTTGCCGCAGGACATCGCGGAGCTGTGCGCCTGGCAGGCGCTGCGCGTGGACGACGACGACTTCGACCACGACACCGCGCGCCTCGTCACGGCCCTCGAGCAGCAGCTGGTCGAGCCGGGGCTCGACCCGCACGTGGAAAGCGTCGGTGCGAGAGACCAGGAGATCGGGCGCCTGATGGACAGCGCCGAGCAGGCGGTCACGCGGCGCGACTGGCTGGGTGCCAGCCAGACGCTGCGCTCCGTGCTCTCGCTGGACCGGCAGCACGCGCACGCGGCGAGTCGGCTTGCGTGGGTCGAGCAGCGCGCACGGGAGGGAACGGCCCCGGTGGTCGAGGAGCCCACGCCCCGACGTACGGGCTGGTTCTCACTGGGCATCGGGTCGCTCCGGCTGTGGGTGTCATTCGGGATTGCGATGGTCGCGCTCGTGGTGGTGACCGCGACGCTCTCCGAGCGGGGCAACATG
>JABFRY010000335.1 GCA_013140955.1 Acidobacteriota bacterium | reverse complement strand
ATTCATCCACAGCCCCTGTTTATTGGCCTTTTCATCAGGGTCGCATAATCAGCGTTATGTTAACCAAACGCTCCGGGTAGTCTGGTTTGGTCCGCTTGGTCCGGTCCGCACTCGTGGCGCTCGGGGCGCGACCTCGAATGGCATGCCTCGTATCGGGCTGCCCTCGCCGACGAAAGCATCGGGGTTTCTGGCGGGTGCATCGGCCATCATCGAGACTTCGTGCACGATACGGTCTCGAAAGGTGCCTGGCGAATACCAGGACCGCATCCGTGGCTGGCGGAGTCTGCGCGCGTGGCGCGCTGCCGCCGCTGGGGGATGAGGCGCGGTCGCGGCCTGCGACCTGGCCCGGCGACGCGCCGGGATGCAGGGTCCGCACGGCCGGCGTGGCGGCCGGTGGCCGGTCCGACAACCCCGGAGGGTGCCTACCGGCTCTCGCGGAGTTCGCGGATGATGTCCTCGAGGGCGGCGATGATCTCGCTCCGCTCGACCTTTGACTTGCTGAAACTCATCTTGAGGCTGAACCGCTTCGTCTCGGGCTTGAACGCGAAGACGAAGGGCTTGGGTCTGCCGGCCTCAGGGCGCGTCGTTTCCTTCCGGACGTCCTGGCGGGTGACGCTGCCCTGTGTCGTCAGGCGCTCGACGAGAGCCATCATCCGTGCCGGGTCCTGCTGCCGGACGATCTGCAGCAAGGTGGACTTCGAGGTGATATCTGCCAGCCGGCAGAGGTTTCGGACGTCCTCCGGCATGTGCGCGAGGCTCAGAGACTCGGTGATGGCCGTCCTCGACTTCCCGAGCTTGCGCGACAGATCCTCGTGGGTATAGCCGCGGCGCTGCGCGAGCTGCTGAAGGGCCTCGGCCTCTTCGAACGCCGTGAGGTCTTTGCGCTGGAGGTTCTCGACGAGGGCCAGCTCCATGACCTCTTCGTCGGAGCACTCGCGCACGATCACGGGCAGTTCGCGAAGGCCAACCTGCACGGCGGCGTGATAGCGGCGCTCACCCGCGATGATCTGGTACCGGCCGGCAAGCTGCCGCACCACCAGGGGCTCGATAATGCCCTTTTCGCCCACCGATGCCATCAGCTCCGAGAGGTCGCCCATGACCTGACGGGGCTGGTTCGGATTGGGGTCCAGCATATCGATCGGGACCAGGCGGCCGACCGGGTCGGCAGCCGAGGCCGCGAGCGCCTCGACGTAGTGCTCGTCGTGGCGCATGCGGAGGGTTTCAGGCAGGCCGCGCTTCGACACGTTCGATGACCTCCTCACACAGGCTGTAGTAATCGGTGGCGCCGCTGGAGTCCGGCGCGAAGCTGAAAATTGATTCCTTGTACGCCGGACTCTCCTCGAGCCGCACGCTCTTGCTGATGACCGTGCGGAACACCTTGCCGCCGAAGACCTTCTGAATCTGCTGGCGGATATCCCGCGCGAGGGATGTGCGCTTGTCGTGCATGGTGATCACGACGCCGAGGATTCGAAGGCCCGGGTTGGGCCGCTGACGGACCTTCTCGATCGTCTCCAGCAGGTCGTCCGTGCCTTCGAGCGCGAAGTAGGAGGACTGGATGGGGATGAGCAGGTGGGTCGCGGCGACCAGGGCGTTGACGGTGAGCAGGCCGAGGGCAGGCGGACAGTCGATGACGATGTTGGGATACTCCCCTGCCAACTGCTCGATCTTGTCCTTCAAGCGGAAGTGTGCGTCGAGTTCGCCCACCAGCCTCGCTTCGAGCTTTGCCAGGGCGATGCGTGCCGGAGCGACCCAGAGGTTGTCGACCGATGCGGGCATCACGATATCGGCAAGACCGCAGGCGCTGTCCGAGATCGCGTCGTAGGTGCTCTTGCCGACGGCTGTGAGATCGAGAAACGAGATGCTGCTGTTCGCCTGGGGGTCGAGATCGATGAGGAGTGTCTTCTTGCCTCGCATGGCGAGAGCCGCAGCGAGGTTGACGGCCGTCGTGGTCTTACCCACTCCGCCCTTCTGGTTTGCGATGGCGACGATCATTGTGTCCGGATTGGTGGAGACGGGAGCGAGCGGCCATTCTAGGGACCGGACTGGCAGGTGTCAATCTCTGCGTGCGGCCACGCGAATTTTGCAGCGATTCCGCGCATTGTCGGCCGGCCGACAATGCCTAGGCCAGGGGCTTCCGCAGAGGCTCCCTCGGGTTGCGCCGGGAGCCCGATGTCGGCCGGCCGACATCGGGCACGTTACATCTTGTACTTGCCGAGGGCGTCCGGGTCGAGCCCCTCCAGCCACTTCTGAAGGCGCTCGTCTTCGGACGGTTCCGTACCCGTGTCCGACCCTTCTGCGCTCTCGAGGACATGCTCTTCCACGAGGATGGGGGCTCTGGTTCTGAGGGCCAGGGCAATGGCGTCGCTGGGGCGCGCGTCGATGACGACCGGCTCTCCCCGGACCAGCAGGTGGATGCGCGCGTAGAAGACGCTCTCCCGAATGTCGGACACGACGACGCGTTCGACCTGCCCGTCGAGGTTCGTGATCACGTTGCGCAGGAGGTCGTGGGTCATTGGCCGAGCCGTTGGGATGTTCTCCATCTGGGAGGCAATGGCGCTGGCTTCAGCCATGTTGATCCAGATAGGGAGAGCCCGCTCTGAGGCCGCGTCTTTGAGGATCACAATCGGGCCGTGCGTGTTGGGGTCGAGCATCAACCCCTTGACGGTCATCTCGACTGGCATGGTGTCTCCCTTCGTGACGGCGAGGTGGCGCTCATGAGCCGTCCTCATGCTGAAGAGTGTCGGCGTGCGGATGCCCGGGATGCAGGGCGCGTCCCCGCAGGCTGTGTGGTCCGGCCCGTTCGATGATGACGGGGAGTGTGCGTCCGATCCAGTGTTCCGGGTTGCTGCCTGATGGTGCCTCGAGGCTGACGACCATGTTGCCCATCGTCCGTCCGGAGATGTCGCCATCGCGCTTCCGGCTGGCCGAGTCGATGAGGACCGGGATCGTGGCGCCGACCGCGCGCTCGTGGAGTTCGGTCTGGATACGGCGCTGAAGGGCCTGCAGCGCGACGATGCGCCGCGTCTTATCCGCCTCGGAGACATCATCCGGCATGCGTCTGCTGGCGAGCGTGCCCGGTCTCGGCGAGTACTTGAACGAGAACATGCTCTGGAATCGAACCTGTTCCGTGAGGCTCAAGGTGTCCTCGAAGTCCGCCTCGGTCTCCCCCGGAAACCCGACGACCACGTCGGTCGAGAGCGCGATGTCCGGGATTTCCTCGCGGAGCCTGGCTGCGAGGTCGAGATACGTCTGGCGATCGTGGCGCCGGCGCATGAGGTGCAGGATTCTGGACGACCCGGACTGAACCGGCAGGTGGAGATGCTTGCAGACCCGTGGCAGGGTCTGGATGGCTTCGATGAGTGCGGCGTCTGTGTGCCGGGGATGGGGGCTGGCGAAGCGAATCCGCTCCACGCCTGGGGTGCGGTCAACGTCGGCGAGCAGATCGGCGAACCCATAGGCAGGCGTGTCAGGCGCACGATAGTGGTTCACGATCTGGCCGAGGAGGTGAATCTCCGGACGCCCCGAGGCGACGGCCTCTGCGACCTCGGCCAGGATCTCCTGTCGGCTCCGCATGCGTTCGTGGCCGCGCGTCGACGGTACCACGCAGAACGCGCAGTGGTCGTTGCAGCCCTCGATGATCGTGACGTAGGCCTTGACGGCATCGGTCCGGCGGGTCAGGCCGAGCGGGAATGTCACGTCGTCCCAGGGGGCCGTCGTCACGATCGCCGAGCGGTCGGCTCTCGCCTCCGCCTCCGCGACGAGCATGGGGAGTCGCTTGATCTGCTGGGTGCCCACGACGACGTCGATGAGGTGCCCGTTGGTGCCCCTGAGCAGAGCCGTTCCTTCCTGTTGGGCCACGCAACCCGTGACGGCGACAACTGGCGGTCGGGAGGTCTGGTCTCCGAGGACGCGCAGTTCTCCCAGCCGCGTATAGAGCTTGTCCTCCGCGTGCTCCCGGACGCTGCAGGTGTTGATGATCACCAGGTCGGCTTCGGAGGCGTCGGCGGCCGGTTCATAGCCAGCCAGCTCCAGCAGACCCGCCATGCGTTCCGAGTCGTGGACGTTCATCTGGCAGCCGTAGGTGTCGATCAGGTATCGCTTAGCCACGGGTCGGACTTTCGCTTTCGCCTTTTGGTGTTTGTTTGCGTTTCGCCTTGGCGTGCCCGATGAGATCCCGCGCGCTCGTCAGGACTGCCTCCGTCATGGTGTCCCCTCCCAGCATCCGCGCGATCTCGCCGACCCGGCCGGCCTCATCCAGGCGGCTGACCGTGGTCGTGGTGCGTCCGCCGGCCGTGGCCTTTTCGATGCGGAACTGGAGCTGCGCCCTGGCGGCAATCTGGGGCAGGTGCGTGATGCAGAGCACCTGCGCGCGCGTGCCCAGCTCGCGCAGCCGCCCGCCGACGACGTCCGCGACGCGCCCGCCGATGCCGGCGTCCACTTCATCGAAGATCATGGTGTGTGGACTCGCGGCTTCGAGGCGGAGGGTCTTGAGGGCGAGCATGATGCGGGACAGTTCCCCACCTGACGCCACCCGAGCCAAAGGCTTGGGCGCCTCCCCGGGGTTCAGGGAGATGAAGATCTCTCCGGCGTCGATGCCGCGCTCGCTCCACCGGGCAGGCTGGCCGCGGAGCGGCTCGAAGCGGAACTCGAAGTGCACCCGTCCCATGGCGAGGTCCTGCAGCGCCGACTGCATCGCGGCCCCAAACGCTGGCGCGGCCTGGGCGCGGGCGCTCGACAGCAACTCCGAGACTCCCAGGAAGTGACGTTCGGCATCCGCCACCAGCTGCGCGAGAGCCTGCGCATCGGCTCCAGGGTCCGTCAGCTGCTCCCGTTCCTGTTCGAGTGCGGCCTGTCGCCTCAGCACGTCATCGAGCGTCGGGCCGTACTTGCGCTTCAGTCCCTCGAGGCCGGCCAGCCGTCCCTCCGTGGCCTGCAGGCGTTCCGGGGACGCGTCGATGCCGTCGCCATAGCGGCGAAGGGCCGTGGCCAGATCCTCCAGTTGCGACTTGATACCCGCGCGGGCCTCCAGATACGGCGTGAACTCCGGCGTCAGCTCGCTGAGTTCGGCGACCCGCTTCCAGACCTGTCCCAGGCCTTCAAGGACCGCTCCCTCGCGCTCATACAGGGCCTCGTATCCCTCGGTGCAGAGGCGCTGGACCCGTTCGGCGCTGGCAAGCACCGTGCGAAGCGCTGCCAGTTCCTCGTCCTCTCCAGGCTGGGGACCGACGCGCCCGATTTCCTGGAGCTGGAACTCGACCAGATCGAGTCGGGCCGTGCGCTCCCGCCGGTCCATGGACGCCTGCTCGAGGCGCTGCCGGGCCGATCGCAGGGCGGTCCACGCGGCGGCCACGGGCTCTGCCATGCGCTCCAGGTCGCCGAAGCCGTCCAGCAGGGAAAGATGCGTGGCCGGGTCCATCAGGCCCTGATGCTCGTGCTGCCCGTGCAGGTCCACCAGGGGGCCGACGACGTCACGGAGCTGGGCCGCCGTCGCCAAGTCTCCGTTGATGGTTGCACGGCTCCGTCCCTGGCTGCTGATTTCCCGGCGCACGATGAGATCCGAGCCGTCGGGAGCGTCCAGAATGGCCTCGACGACGGCGGCCGGCGCTCCCGTGCGTACGAGATCGGCCGACGCGCGCCCGCCGAGCAGCAGGCCGACGGCCTCAATCAGGATGGACTTGCCCGCTCCCGTCTCCCCCGTGAGGACATTGAAGCCCGAGGCGAACTCCACCTCGGCAGCTTCGATCACGGCCAGGTTACGGATGCGGAGGAGGCGCAGCATGTAGACGGAACTGCCATCGTATCATATGTTTGACAGGTCTCATGGGCCGTGCTACCCTGCCGTGACCTGCGCTGTCCCAGCGGCGCCCTTACCCATGTTCCGGAGGCTTCGTTGCACACGCTTGGTCCCCTGGTCCTGGCACTCCAAGTGCCGGACGAAGCTGTTCCTCTGGCCGGTTCCGGCGACATCATCGGTCTCGTAGCCCAGACCGGCCCCGTCAATCAGGCCGTCCTCCTCGTCCTGCTGCTCTTCTCGGTCGTGTCCTGGGCCGTCGTGCTCCAAAAGGCCTGGGCGTTCCGGATGTCCGAGCGGGATACCCGACTGTTCCTCGACGTGTTTCGTAGGAGTAGCAAATTTTCGGAGGTACAGGCGGTGTGCGCCTCCGTCAAGGCCAGCCCGCTGGCTGGCGTGTTCCAGGCCGGCTATGCGGAGCTCAACGCGCAGCTGCGTCAGGGCTCCACGGCGCAGGCGGAGGCTGCCGTCCGCCCCACGCTCAAGAGCCTGACGGCCGTGGACCGTGCCCTCCTGCGAGCTTCGGCCGCAGAACTCGGCCGGCTCGAGCAGCGGGTGACCTTTCTGGCAACCACGGCGAGCATCACGCCCTTCATCGGCTTGTTCGGTACGGTGTGGGGCATCATGGTGGCCTTCCAGCGCATCGGCGTGACGGGGTCGACCAATCTGGCGGTCGTGGCCCCCGGCATCTCCGAGGCCCTCATCGCCACGGCCACGGGCCTCTTCGCCGCCATTCCGGCGGTCTACTTCTACAACTACTTCACGAGCCGCGTGAAGGTGTTCGCCACCGAGATGGACGACTTCTCTCTCGAGTTCCTCAACATCGCGGAACGCAACTTCACCTGAGCCCGGAACTGCGAACGTGCCGAAGATCATGCAGAATGCCCCGCCCTCGGGGCGCGCGGCTCGTGGCCATCGCGTCTCGACGAGTCTGGCGGAAATCAACATCATTCCCCTCGTGGACGTGATGCTGGTGCTGCTCATCATCTTCATGGTGGCGGCGCCCATGCTGCAGCGCGGCGTCGAGGTCAACCTGCCTGTCTCTACCCGCTCCGCCGAGATCGCCAGCGAGCGGGTGTTCGTCAGTGTCCCGTTGTCCTTCCGGGACGATCGCCAGGTGTTCATCGGCGAGGACGCCGTCAGGCTCGAACTGCTCGCGGAGCGGGTCCGCCAGCTCATGGTCAGTCGTACGGACCGGCAGGTCTACCTGCGTGGCGACGGCGGCGTCGAATTGCAGGAGCTGCTCGACGTGATGGACCGTCTGAAGGAGGCAGGTGTCGAAGAGGTCGCCATTCTGTCCCGCCTGCCAGGCGAGCGCTAGAGACGCCATGCGTGTTCCTTGGGCCGGGATCGCGCGATCGATGGTCGAGTTGCGATGAACGAGAGCGTCAGCCAGGTTCTGGACTCCCGTGCAACCACCGAGGGGGGCATGCGGCACATGGTGGCGTGGTCCGTTGCCGCGCACCTGGTGCTGCTGGCCGCCGTGCTGCTGAAGCCCGGAGGATGGCTCGGGGCGGATGACGGGCCGCCACGGACGGTGATGACGATCAGTCTGGCCGGTGCGCCGGGCCCGCGGAGTGGCGGGATGACGCAGATGGGTGGGCGTACGGTGCAGGACGTGGCGCCTCCTGAACCGGTGAGGCGCGCGGAGACGCCG
>JABFRY010000091.1 GCA_013140955.1 Acidobacteriota bacterium | reverse complement strand
CGTCCCGGATGCGCCGAATCTGCTCGACCAGCGACTGCGACCCGGCCACTGGCCCATTGACCGGGTCGTACCCGCTGCGCCCGCTGGCGATGACGCCGGTGGCGTACAGCAGGGCCACGCGCGGCCCGCCGCGGCGGCCGGCAGCACCCGAGCGGGTGCGGGCGTAGTCGGGCGCTTCCATGCGCGAGATCGTCGCGTCGTCGCCGCGCAGTTCGGCGGCCAGTTCGTCGAGCTGATCCTCGTACGCCAGGCCGTCCACCAGCCCCGCCCGGAGGGCCTCCTCGGGCAGAAGCGGGCCGTCGTCGATGAGCGCCCGCACCTCGGCCTCGGTCATGCCGCGCGAGGCCGCGATGCCGCGTACCAGCTGATCGTAGAGATCGCGGTTCAACGACTCGGCCATCTCCCGGTGGGCCGGTGTGAAGCCACGTTCCGTGAGCTGGTTCGGGGCCGTCTTGTATTCGGCAATCTGCAGGAAGTCGGGGGTCACGCCCACCCGATCGAAGAACCCCCGGAGGAAGACCTCGTAGGAGGCCACACCCGTGAGGTCGAGCGGACTCGCCGGCAGCAGCAGGACCTTGTCGGCCGCGCTGGCGAGGTAGTACTCCCGCTCGCCCCCGTACTCGAGGAACGCCACCACCGGCTTGCCCGACATGCGGAACGCGAGCACGGCATCGCGCAGTTCCTGGAGCCGGCCCCAGTACGGGAGTTCCAGCGCGTCCGGCTGCAGCAGCAGACCCGTGACGCGGGTATCGCGGGCCGCCTTCTGGAGGGTCTCCACGAAGCCCTGGACGGTCAGGGACGTGCCACCGACGAGCGCGCCGACGACGTCACCAGGCGGCGCCTCCTGCACCTCGCCGCCCGGCCGGAGCACCAGGGTCGTTCCAGACGCCACCGCGGGCCCACGCGAGAGGACGAGATAGAGCACCACGACGCCTGCGAGCGCCACGCACACCACCATGGCAATGAAGGCAACAACGATGGCGAATCCGCGTCGCACGGCCACGGGTCTCTCCTCGGGAGGGGGTTCGGAAGCGAACGTCCCAGTGTAGCGCCGGGGTGTCGGGGCTACGGTTGGCACCGCCGTATAATCCTCCCCGTGCCGTCAGTCCTGCCGCCGAGTCCGCGTCGCACCCTCGCCCGGCGTGGCCGGCGATCCACCGGGTGGATGGTGGCCGTCCTCCTGGCGGCGGTGCCGCTGCTGGCAGCGGACGAGCCGGTGGATGAGACGGCGATTGCGCGGATCAAGACCGAGGCGTTCCAGCGCTCGTTGGTGATGGACACGGCCAGCCGCCTCACCGATGTCTACGGGGCGCGCCTCAGCGGGTCACCCGCCCTGGATGCGGCGGCCGCGTGGTCCCGCGATCGCTTCCGGGAATGGGGCCTCGCCGGCGCCACGCTCGAACCCTACGACCATCGCGGGCGGGGGTGGTCGGTGGACGGCTTCAGCGCGGAGATGGTGGCGCCCCAGTACGCGAGGCTCGACGTCCACCCGCTCGCCTGGTCGCCCGGCCTCGCCACTCCCGTGCGCGGCACCCCGGTGCACGTGCAGGTCGCCTCCCCTGCCGACTTCGAGCGGTATCGCGGGCGGCTGGCGGGCGCCATCGTCCTGAACGGCCGGCTTCCGGAGCCGCGCTCGCGATTCGAACCGGAGGCCTCACGTCTCTCCGAGGAAGCCCTGCGCAGTCGCGCGGGGGCCATCAGCCCGACCGCCACCGGCGCCGCAGGCTCGCTGCGGGAGGAAGACGAGGAGTGGGCGGCCAGTCTGGAGCGGCGGAAGGCGATCTGGCAGTTCTTCGCCGACGAACGGGTGGCCCTGGTCATCGAACCCAGCCGCTTCGACCAGGGTGTGCTCGGCGTCTCGGGTTTCTACGACCACGTCTGGCAGCCGACGTACCCGGGCTTCGTGATGTCGCGGGAACACTACGGGCGCATCACGCGCCTGCTTGCGCTCGACGTGCCCGTCACGCTGGAGGTCGGGCTGTCGGCCCGCTACCACCCACGCGAGGCACCGTGGAGCAACGTCATCGCCGAGATCCCCGGAGCCGACCCCGCCATCGGGCGTGAGGTGGTGATGGTGGGCGCCCACCTCGACTCGTGGCATGCCGGCACCGGCGCCACCGACAACGCGGCGGGCGCGGCGGTCGTGATGGAAGCCGCCCGCGTGCTGGCGGCAATGGGGACGCCGCCCCGGCGGACCATCAGGTTCGCGCTCTGGACGGGCGAGGAGCAGGACTACCTCGGCTCGCGCGGCTACGTGCGGGCGCACTACTCCCCCCTCGACCGCGTGGCGCCGACTGCCGAGCACGCGCTGCTGTCGGCCTATTTCAACCTGGACAACGGGACGGGGCGGATCCGCGGCGTGCACATGCAGGGCAACGAGGCCGTACGACCCGTGTTCGAGGCATGGCTCGCGCCGTTCGCCTACCTGGGGGCCACCACGGTGAGCACGCTCAACACCGGAGGCACGGACCACATGGCCTTCGACGCAGCAGGCCTGCCGGCCTTCCAGTTCATCTGCGATCCGATCGACTACGACACGGAGACGCATCATACGAGTTCGGACACCTTCGAGGCCCTCCTCGAAGACGATCTCAAGCAGGCATCCGCCGTCGTCGCGAGCATCCTGTGGCACGCCGCCATGCGCGATGAACGGCTGCCGAGGAAGCCATGACTCATTCGATCCGGCGGGCACTCACGCTCGCGGCGCTCGTCGTCGCGGCCGCGTGCGGTGGCACCGAACTTCAACCTGGAGAAGGCATGTCGAACATCACGGAGCTCGAAGCGCAGGACCAGCAGGCGGGTGACGGCGAGGAGGCCACGGCGGGGCGGGCCGTCACCGTCCACTACACGGGCTGGCTGTACAGCGACACGGCCGAGGGCCATCGCGGCCGTCAGTTCGACAGCTCACGCGACCGCAACGAACCGTTCACCTTCAGGCTCGGCGGCGGAGAGGTGATCCGCGGCTGGGACGAGGGTGTCGCCGGCATGCGGGTCGGCGGACGCCGCACGCTCACCATTCCGCCGGCGCTCGGCTACGGGGCGCGCGGAGCTGGCGGCGTCATTCCCCCGAACGCCACCCTGGTTTTCGACGTGGAACTGCTCGGGGTCCGGTAGTCGCCGGCGTGCCACGACGCCCAGCCGGCACCGCGGCGATCGAACGGCTGATCGATCTGCGCATCGAGGGCTTCGGCCCGGACGGTGAGGGCCTCGGGCGCGTGGGTGGCCGATCCGTCGAAGTGCCGTTCACCATCCCGGGTGAGGACGTGCGCATCCGCCTCCATCGCTCGCCCGCCGGCCTCGTGGGCGAACTGCTGGAGGTGCTCCGCCCGTCGCCGGCGCGGGTGGCCCCGTCGTGCAGCCACTTCGGCACCGCCGGGTCACGGCGTCCCTGCGGCGGCTGCACCTGGCAGCACATCGCCTACGACGCGCAACTGCGGTTCAAGTCGGCCATCGTCCAGGACAGGCTCGACTCGGTCGCCGCACAGATGCCCGCCGTCCGGCCGACCCTGGCCCCGGACGGCGAACCCTGGGCCTACCGTCACACCGCCCACTTCGTCTTCGGCGCGGCCGGGCCGCCTGGCCGGGGCCTGGTGATGGGCCACTACGCCCGCCACTCGCGGGACGTCGTCCCGGTCGAGGAGTGCCCCGCTCATGCCCCCGACAGCAACGCACTGGCCTTCGCGCTCCGTGACGCGTTCCGGCAGCACCGTCTCGACGCGGCCGATCACGGGCGAGGCGTGCTGCGCGGCCTGTCGGTCCGCGTGCCGTCGTCGGGCGGCGGCATCATGGCCACGCTGGTCGTCACCACGGATACGGACCGGCGCGTGCGCACGGCCACGCGGCGCGTGGTATCCGGGTGGACGCGCGATGTCTCCCTGCACCTGAACCTGCACCCCAACACGGAGACGGCGCAGGTCCTCGGACACGCCACCCGGCACGTGGCCGGCCCGTCGCGGCTGCGCCAACGTGTCGGGGGCGTTACGTACCTGCTGTCTCCAACGGCGTTCTTCCAGACCAACGTCGCCGCCGCGGAACTCCTGGTGGCCCAGGTGCTCGCGGCGGTGCCGGCGGGCTCCCGGGTGCTGGACCTGTATGCCGGGGTCGGACTCTTCTCCCTGCCACTGGCGCTCCACGGCTGTCAGGTCACGGCCGTGGAGGCGAACCGTACCGCGGTGGAGGACGGCGTGGCCAGCCTGCGGTTCAACCGCATTCCGCCAGGGCGCTGCCGGTTCATCGCCCGCTCCGTCGAGTCGGCCCTGTACGGCGGGATCCGGCCCGACGTCGTCGTCCTCGACCCGCCACGACAGGGATGCTCACCCGACGTCCTCGACGGGGTGTTCGCGGAACTGCGGGCGCCGCTGGTCGTCTACGTCTCGTGCAATCCCGCCACCCTGGCCCAGGATCTGCGCGTGGCCACCGCCCAGGGCTATACCGTCCATTCGGTCCAACCGGTGGACATGTTCCCGCACACGGCCCACATCGAGGTGGTGACGGTGCTGACACGATGAGCCGGCACGCCCTCACGGCGGGCCTCGTCCTCGCCCTCGCACTGACGGCTCCCCTCGCGTGGCGCCACCTGCGGGAGACGCCCCCGGCGCCGCCGCCACCGGTCTCCCTTACGATGACCGCGCCCGCCGGCGGGTTCTTCGGCGCGGGAGACGACGTGCTCGACGCGGCGGTGTCTCCGGATGGGCGCGAGGTGGTGTTCGTGGCGACCGTGGACGGCGTGGTCTCGCTCTGGCGTCGTCCACTCGGCAGCGAACGGGCGGCACCGATTCCCGGCACGATGGGCGCCCGGTACCCGGCGTGGTCACCCGACGGCGGAGCCGTGGCCTTCTTCGCCGATGGCGGCCTGCACCGGGTGACGCTGTCGGATGGGAGCGTCCGTCGCGTGGCGGCGGCGCCCGCACCGGGCGGGGCCCTCTGGCTCGACGAGGGCCTGCTTTTCGTGCCCGATGTCACGGGCCCCATCCGGCACCTGGCCAACGAGGCCACGGTGACCAACGGCGCGCCCACGGGCACGCCCGTCGGCACACCCGTCACTCTGTTGCGCGAGGGCGACCGCGGCCATGTCTTCCCGGGCGCGGCGGGACGCCACGGTCGCTTCCTCTACGTCGCCGTCCGTGACGATGGCCGGCGCGAGGTGCGCCTCGTCCGACCCGAAGGCGAAATCGATCTCACGCAGGCCGCCGGGCACGCCGTGGTGGCGGGCGACCACCTGCTGTTCGTCCGCTCCAGCACGTTGCTCGCGCAGGCCGTCGGCCCGGACGGCCGGTTGACGGGCCGTTCCGTGCCGGTGGCGGTGGACGTCGGGACCTCGGCCGAGGGACGTGCGTTCTTCGCGGCGGGCGATCGCCTGCTCCTGTGGGCGGCCGATGCGCCGCGCAGGCACGCGCTCGAGTGGCGCCGGCCCGACGGCGCCCTCGTGGAGAGGATCGCCGAGCCGGGGCACTACTGGCAGGTGAGACTGGCCCCGGACGACCGGCAGGCCGCGGTGACCGTCCTCGATCCGCTGTTTCGCACCCTCGATATCCTGCTCGTACCGACGATGCGGGGGCTCCCCACGCGCCTGAGCCTCAGCCTCGCGGCCGACACGCACCCGGTCTGGGCACCGGACGGTTCGCGTGTCCTGTTCCGCTCCCTGCAGAGCGGGCAGCCCGAGCTGTACAACCGCGCGGTCGGCGCCACCGACGCCCCGGAAGAACCCGTCCTCGTCAGCGATCTCGATGAATCGCCCACCGACTGGCGTGGCGACACCGTGCTCTTCCAGGCGCCGTCGGCGCGGGACACGGCGCTCTGGTCGGCCCGCGTGCCCGGGGGAACGCCGATGCCGGCCGGCCAGGGCGGATTCTCGCGACGCGATGCCCGCCTGGACCCGTCCGGGGACTGGCTCGCCTACACCTCGGATGAGTCCGGGGCGGACGAGGTGTACGTCGAGCGCTGGCCGGACGGATCGGGACGTCTGAGAGTGTCGCTGGCGGGCGGGCGGCGGCCGATCTGGCGTCGCGACGGTCGAGGCCTGCTGTTCCTCCGCGAGGGACAGCTGATGCAGCTGGATATCGCGCTCGCAGGGGACGCCGCTGACGCCAGTGCACCACGGGCCGTCGAGGGCGTGACCGGCGTGCGCGACTTCGATGTCGCCCACCGTACCGACCGGGTGCTCGTACTGCGACCGGTCGAGCCATCTCCGGCGGTGTCGTCAGGGTCCACCCTGGGCGCCACGCTCGACTGGCGCGCCGCGCTCGCCGCCGACGCCCCGCCCTGAGACCGGGTGCGCGTCAGCGCGGCGCACCCCGCGGTGCGTGGTCTCGGGCGGGCGATGCTTGCGGGGCGGCCCTCAGGAGAGCCAGCTCACCAGCACGTCGCGCACGCCGGACGTGACGGGCTCGACCTCGTGCAGGAGCCCTGCGGGAAAGGCGACGAGCATGCCCTCTTCCGGCTCGATGACGAGGCCCGCCTGTCCCCGGTCGGCCTGGCCGACGGCTTCGCCGGCTGCCAGGCGCCCAGCCTCGTCGAGGATGCGCAGCCTCCCGCCGGCGAAGCCTCCACCGGAGGCGTCACCCGCGGCATTGAGGAAGAGCACCACCGTGAACCGCCGGCGGGACACGACCTGGTCCACGACGCCGGGACCGGCGACATCGCGGTGGGGGAGGTAGCGACCGCCAGGACCATAGCGCAACAGGCAGCTGCCTTCCCAGTCCGCCAGCGCCGCCCCGAACCAGCGGCCGACCAGCGCGGGCAGCCCCGCGAGCGACGCATCGAGACGGGTGGCGTCCGGCTCCGGCAGCACCACCTCGTCTGCCAAGCGGACGCGAGGCTCGAGGGCATAGCCATCGGCGACGATCTCGGCAGGGTGCGCGAGGCCGCGGGTCATGCGTGCCCGCAGGCGCCGGCATCGGGCCGGGGCCCAGAACCCGTGGGCGCATGCGACGACACCCCGCCACTCCGGCGCACGCAGCTGCTGCGCAGAGGCCGCCGCTCGCGTCGGCGCGCCCCCGCGCCGAGCGGGCCACCGCGCGCGGGAGGAAGACGGGAGCGTGTCGCGACCCACGTGGCTACGATACGTCCACCCGCGCCGGACCGGGAAGCCCGCGCCTGCCGATCGCGTCACATCCGGCCGGGAATTGGCCGATAATGACGGCCGTGCAGGCCACCCGACGTCCCGACCTCGACAGAGCCCCCCTGCGTCCGCTCCTGAAGTGGGCGGGCGGCAAGCGGCAGCTCCTCCCCGTGCTGCGGCGCTACTACCCGTCTGCCTTCGACCGGTACATCGAGCCGTTCTTCGGCAGCGGCGCGGTCTTCTTCGATCTGGTCACGACGGGACGGCTCGACGACCGCGCGGTCCTGCTGGCCGACGACAACGCCGACCTCGTCTCCTGCTACGCGGCCGTGCGCGACACGCCCGAGGAGGTGATCCTCGAGCTCGAACGGCTGGCCGACGAGTACCGGCTCGCGGGAAGTCAGTGCTACTACGAGGTCCGCGACCAACGGTTCAATCCCGCCCGCGCGGCCGGCACCGCGCGACCGGCAGCGCTCGCGGCCATGCTGATTTTCCTGAACCGCACGGGCT
>JABFRY010000031.1 GCA_013140955.1 Acidobacteriota bacterium | reverse complement strand
CGGCGGCGCCGTCGGTGCGCCGCCTGGCCCGTGAGATCGGCGTGGACATCCACCAGGTGCAGGGGACGGGGCCCCAGGGGCGCATCTCGACGGAGGACGTGAAGGAGCACGCGCGGCGCATCCTGAGCAGCGTCGGGACGGGACGGGGCGCCGGCGCTCCGGCCGCCGTGCCCCTGCCCGACCTGTCGAAGTGGGGTGCGGTCGAACGGCAGGCGATGACCAACATCCGTCGCAAGACGGCCGAACACCTCAGTCACGCCTGGGCCACGATTCCGCACGTCACCCAGTTCGACAAGGCCGACATCACCCTGCTCGAGGAAGCCCGAAAGAAGTACCGGCAGCAGGTCGAGAAGGCCGGCGGCAACCTCACCGTCACCGCCTTCCTCGTGAAGGTGGTCGCCCTCGCGCTGCGGCAGTTCCCGCAGTTCAACGCCTCGGTCGACGCCGAGGCGGAGGAGATCGTGCTCAAGCAGTACGTGCACATCGGCGTGGCCGTGGACACCGACCGCGGGCTCCTGGTCCCGGTCGTGCGCGATGCCGACCGCAAGAGCATCACGCAGATCGCCGTCGACGTGCAGCACCTCGCCGAGAAGGCCCGCGACCGCAAGCTGACGCTCGACGAGATGAGCGGCGGCAGCATGAGCATCTCCAACCTGGGTGGCCTGGGCGGCACTTACTTCACCCCGATCGTCAACTGGCCGGAAGTCGCCATCCTGGGCGTGTCCCGCGGGGTCATGGAGCCGGTGTGGCGCAACGGGGCCTTCGAGCCGCGTCAGATGCTGCCGCTGTCGCTCTCCTACGATCACCGCCTGATCGACGGGGCCGACGCCATCCGCTTCCTCCGCTGGGTGGTCGAAGCGATCGAGCAACCCTTCCTGATTTCCCTTCACGGCTGATGGCGAACGAATCGACACAGGTGGTGGTGATCGGGGCCGGGCCCGGCGGCTATGCCGCCGCGTTCTATGCCGCCGATCTGGGCATGCAGGTCGCGCTCGTGGACGAGGAAGCCAATCCCGGCGGAGTCTGCCTCTATCGGGGCTGCATTCCGTCGAAGGCGCTCCTGCACGTCGCCAAGGTCATCGACGAGGCCCGGCACGCCACGGCGTGGGGCGTCAGTTTCGGTGAGCCGCTCGTGGACATCGATCGCCTGCGGGCCTACAAGCAGGGGGTCGTCGACAAGCTGACCGCAGGGGTGGGGCAGGTGGCCCGCCTGCGCAAGGTGCGCTTCCTGCGCGGCCGTGCCACGCTCACGGGTCCGCACGCCCTGCGCGTCTCGGGTCCAGACGGCGAGACGGCGCTCACCTTCGAGCACGCCATCCTGGCGACCGGGTCGCACCCGACCCGCGTGCCGGGCCTGTCCATCGACAGCGACCGGCTGATGGACTCCACCTCGGCGCTCGAGATCCCCGACGTGCCGAAGTCGCTCCTCGTGGTCGGTGGCGGCTACATCGGGCTCGAACTGGGCACGGTCTACGCCACGCTCGGCAGCAAGGTGTCGGTGGTCGAGATGACCGCGGGCCTCCTGCCAGGGGCCGACCGCGACCTGGTGGCCGTGCTCGAGAAGCGCGTGGAGAAGCTCTTCACGCGCATCATGCTCAACACCCGCGTCACGGGCATCACCGAGGAGCGCAAGGGCCTGCGCGTCGGCTTCGAGGGCGAGGGCGTGGACAAGTCACAGGTCTTCGACCGGGTTCTCGTGGCCATCGGCCGCAGGCCCAACTCGAAGATCCCGGGACTCGAGACCACCGGCGTCGTCGTGGACCCGAAGGGCTTCATCGAGACCGACGGGCAGCGGCGCACCGCCGAGCCGTCGATCTTCGCCATCGGCGACGTGGCCGGGGAGCCGATGCTCGCGCACAAGGCGTCTCACGAGGCGCGCGTGGCCGTGGAGGCCATCGCGGGCCACAAGGCCGTGTTCGAGCCCCTGGCGATTCCCGCCGTGGTCTTCACCGATCCCGAGATCGCCTGGTGCGGGCTGACCGAGGCGCAGGCGCGCGAGTCCGGACGGGAGGTCGAGGTGGCCAAGTTCCCGTGGGCCGCGCTCGGCCGCGCCATCACGATCGATCGACCGGACGGGCTGACGAAGCTGTTACTCGAACCGGGCACGGGTCGCGTCCTCGGCGTGGGTATCGTGGGCAGCGGCGCCGGTGAACTGATTGGCGAGGGCGCGTTGGCCATCGAGATGGGCGCCACCGCCGAGGACCTCAAGCTGACGATCCATCCGCACCCGACCCTGTCGGAGACGCTGATGGAGAGCGCCGAGGTCTTCTTCGGCCAGAGCACGCACGTCTTCAAGCCGCGGCGCTCGTAGCCCGCCCGGGCCGTCCCCGAGGCCCTCACGAACCGCCGGCGCCGCGCTGAACACCGTTCAGCGCGCGCCGCGCGCCAAACCCTTGCCAAGACCCGTAACAGTCCGATAACGTTAGGCGGTTTCGGTATCTTCAATCCGGAGGGACGTGGATGCAGGTGATCCCTGTCAGGGTGGAGCCGCGCGGGTTCGGTCAGACGAGCCGCCGTGATGCGTGGTGGGCGGTTCCACTCGGCGTATTCCTAGGTCTGTCAGCGTTCATCGTGTACGCGACGTGGGCGGCGTTCCAGGGGGAACACTACACCTACGGCCCGTACCTCTCACCGTTCTACGCGCCCGAACTGTTCGGAGATTCGCCGCACGCGTGGTTCGGCCCCAAGCCGGCATGGTGGCCCGCGCTCGCGCCGTTTTCGCCCGCGCTCCTCATCCTGCCCTTCCCGGGTCTCTTCCGCTTCACGTGCTACTACTACCGCGGCGCCTACTACAAGGCGTTCTGGGCCGACCCGCCCTCCTGCGCGGTCGGTGAGCCGCGCAAGGGCTACTGGGGAGAGAACTCGTTTCCCCTGATCCTCCAGAACGTGCACCGCTACTTCATGTGGATCGCGGTCCTGTTCCTGCTGCTGCTCGCCTACGACGCGTGGAAGGCCATGTGGTTCGCAGACCCGGTGACCGGCGCCGAGACGTTCGGCATCGGGGTCGGGACCATCGTGCTGGTGGTCAATGTGGTCCTTCTGGGGTCATACACGCTCGGGTGCCACGTGATGCGGCACGTCGTGGGCGGGACGTTCGACGAGGTGTCCAAGCACCCCGTGTGCGAGCGCGCCTACGCCTGCTCGACCGCGCTCAACTACAAGCACCAGGCCTTCGCCTGGGCGAGCCTGTTCTCGGTGGCGTTCAGCGACATCTACGTTCGTCTCTGCTCCATGGGGATCTGGACGGACCTGAGGATCCTCTGATGGCTGGCTACGCGACCTACGACTACGACGTGCTCGTGATCGGCGCCGGCGGCGCCGGCCTGCGAGCCGCCATCGAGGCGGCGGGTGCCGGCGTCACGGTGGGCCTCATCTGCAAGTCGCTCCTGGGCAAGGCGCACACGGTCATGGCCGAAGGGGGCATGGCCGCGGCCATGGCCAACAACGACGACCGCGACAGCTGGAAGGTGCACTTCGCCGACACGATGCGCGGCGGCCAGTACGTCAACAACTGGCGCATGGCCGAACTCCACGCCAAGGAGGCGCCCGACCGGGTCCGCGAGCTCGAGGGGTGGGGCGCGGTCTTCGATCGCACGCCGGACGGGCGCATCAACCAGCGCAACTTCGGCGGCCACCGGTATCCACGCCTGGCGCACGTCGGCGACCGGACGGGGCTGGAGCTCATTCGCACGCTGCAGGACCACACGATCTACCTCGGCGTCACCGTGCACATGGAGCACACCGTCATCGAGCTGCTCGTGGACGCCAACGGCGTGAGCGGCGCGCTGGCGTACGACCGCGAGCGGGGGCGCTTTCACCTCTTCACGGCGAAGGCCATCGTGCTGGCCACCGGCGGGGTCGGGCGCGCGTTCAAGATCACGAGCAACAGCTGGGAGGGCACCGGCGACGGGCATGCGCTCGCCTACCGGCTGGGCGCCGAACTCATCGACATGGAGTTCATCCAGTTCCATCCGACCGGGATGGTCTGGCCGCCGAGCGTCAAGGGCATCCTGGTCACCGAGGGCGTGCGCGGGGAGGGCGGTGTCCTGAAGAACAGCCAGGGGCGCCGTTTCATGTTCGACGACATCCCCGACAACTACAAGCCGCAGACGGCCTCCGACCCCGAGGAGGGCTGGCGGTACACGCAGGGCGACAAGAGCGCCCGTCGTCCACCCGAGCTGCTCACGCGCGACCACGTCGCGCGCTGCATCAACCGGGAAGTGAAGGCTGGGCGTGGGTCTCCGCACGGCGGCGTGTTCCTCGACATCGCGTGGATTCGCGAGAAGCTCGGAAACTCGGAGGAGCACATCAAGCGGAAGCTGCCGAGCATGTACCACCAGTTCAAGGAGCTGGCGGACCTCGACATCACCAAGGAGCCGATGGAGGTGGGGCCGACCACCCACTACATCATGGGTGGCATCCGGGTGGATGGCGACTCGCAGATGTCGACCATTCCCGGCCTCTTCGCGGCCGGCGAATGCGCGTCTGGCATCAACGGCGCCAACCGGCTCGGAGGCAACTCCCTCTCCGACCTCATCGTCTTCGGCAAGCGCGCCGGCGAATACGCGTCGCAGTACGCCCGGTCGCGCAAACCGGTGCAGGTGGACCCGGCGCAGGTGGAGGCCATCATGAAGGGCTCGCTCGAACCTTTCGAGCGGGGCACGGCGGGCGAGAATCCCTACAAGGTGCAGGAAGACCTCCAGGAGACGATGCAGGCCAACGTCGGCATCGTGCGACTCGAGGACGAGATGCAGACGGCCCTCACGGCGCTCGACGGGTACTGGGAGCGCGCGAGCCGCGTGGGGACGCTCGGCCACCGGGAGTACCATGCCGGCTGGCACACGGCGCTCGACCTCCGCAACCTCCTGGCCGTGTCCGAGGCCATCACGCGGTCGGCCATCGAGCGGAAGGAGAGCCGCGGCGGCCACTTCCGTGAGGACTACCAGGAGAAGGTCGAGGCATTCGGCTCGGTCAACGTCATGGTGAAGCGGGCGGCCGATGGCTCGATGCAGGTCACGCGGATCCCGATTCCTCCCATGCCGGACGCGTTGAAGCAGATCATCGAGGAGCAGAAGTCGTAATGGCCGAGGCGACATTTCGAATCTGGCGCACGGAGCCCGGCGGCGAAGGCGGGTTCCAGGAGTACCGCACGGCCGTGTCGGACGGCATGGTCGTGCTCGACGCCGTTCACCGTATCCAGGCCGAGCAGGCTCCCGACCTCGCGGTGCGGTGGAACTGCAAGGCCGGCAAGTGCGGCTCCTGCTCGGCCGAGATCAACGGGCGCCCGCGGCTGATGTGCATGACGCGGCTCAATCAGGTCAACCTGAACGAGCCGGTCACCGTCGAGCCGATGCGCACGTTCCCGTCGATCAAGGACCTCGTCACCGACGTGTCCTGGAACTTCCGTGTCAAGAAGGGGATCACGAAGATCAAGCCCCGGAAGCCGGATTTCGCCGACGGCACGTTCCGCATGGCGCAGCGCGACGTGGACCGCGTCCAGGAGTTCCGGAAGTGCATCGAGTGCTTCCTGTGCCAGGACGTCTGCCACGTGCTCCGCGACCACAACAAGCACGAGGAGTTCATCGGGCCACGCTTCCTCGTGTACGCGGCGCAGCTGGAGATGAATCCGATCGACACCGCCGACCGCATTCCCGAGCTGAAGGCGGACAAGGGGATCGGCTACTGCAACATCACCAAGTGCTGCACGAAGGTGTGCCCTGAGCACATCCACATCACCGACAACGCGATCATTCCCCTCAAGGAACGGGTGGTGAGCCGGTACTACGATCCGGTCACCCGCCTGCTGCGCCTCTTCAAGTGACGGGTGGCCGGCCCGGCCGGCTGCGCGCGCGGGACGAACGATCTGGAGAAGGGCCGGCGCCGTGCCGGCCCTTCGTGCGTTCGGGGCTCAGCCGGCCGACGGACGGCGCGACGACTCGCGGACGTGCGCGTCGGCCTGCTCGTGCGCGTGGTAGGAGCTGCGCACCAGAGGGCCCGACTCGACGTGGGTGAAGCCGCGGGCGAGGGCCAGGTCCCGGAGCGCGGCGAACTCGGCCGGCTCGTAGTAACGGGCCATGGGGGCGTGCGCGGGCGTGGGCCGGAGGTACTGTCCGATGGTGAGGATCGAGACGCCGACGCGCGCGAGATCGTCGAACACGGCGACGAGCTCGTCCGGCTCCTCCCCAAGGCCGACCATCAGCCCCGTCTTCGTCGGAATGCCGGGGTACCACGTCCGCGCGCGGTCGAGCAGTTCCAGCGAGCGCGGATAGCGCCCCCCGGAGCGGGCCATGCGGTAGAGCCGCGGCACGGTCTCGATGTTGTGATTGAGCACGTGCGGCCCGGCCTCGAGCACCGTGCGCAGCGGCGCTTCCGCGCCCTGGAAGTCCGGGATGAGCACCTCGATGCGGCACGAGGGTACGTCGGCGCGAATGCGCCGGATCGTGTCGGCGAAGATGCCCGCGCCGCCATCGGGCACGTCGTCGCGATCCACCGAGGTAATTACCGCATGGCGCAGACCCATGCGGGCCACCGCGTCGGCGACACGCGCCGGCTCGGCCTCGTCGAGGGGCGCCGGTCTGCCGTGCGCCACCGCGCAGTAGGCGCACGCCCTGGTGCACACCTCCCCGAGAATCATGAACGTGGCCGTGCCGTGGTGCCAGCACTCGCCGATGTTCGGGCAGCGAGCCTCCTCGCAGACCGTGTGCAGGCCGAGGTCCTTCATCAGCGCCTTGAGCCGAAGGTACCCTTCGGAGCCGGGGGCCTTGACCTTGAGCCAGTCGGGCTTCGGCTCACGTGGACGGATGAACTCGAGCGGGGCGGTGGTCACCACGTCATTGTATCGGACAGCCCGCAGGCGACGGCCAGCCTCGAGACGGCCGGGGGGCCTCCGGGTCTGTCCGCTCCCCGGCCGGCGCCCCGGGCGGGCCGGATTGCGTAAGATCGGCCCTGCACCCATGTCGCGACTCGCCATTACCTGGTACGGCCACTCCACGTTCCTCCTCCGCACGCCCGGCGGCCGGCGCGTGCTCATCGATCCCTGGTTCGCGGGCAACCCCGCGTGTCCGGACTCGATGAAGGTGCCCCCGGCCGCCGACGTGATCCTGGTCTCCCACGGGCATGCCGATCACATCGGCGACCTGCTTCCCGCCGCGCGGGAGAGCCAGGCGCCCGTCGTGGCGGCCTTCGAGGTGTGTGACTGGCTGGAAGGCAAGGGGATCCGCCACGTCCGCCCCATGAACAAGGGCGGCACCCAGGACGTGGTGGGACTCGGGGTCACCATGACCGATGCCCGCCACAGCAGCGGCTTCGTGGACGAGGGCCGGATGATTTACATGGGCGAGGCTGCCGGCTACGTGCTGCGCCTCGAGGACGGCCTCACCGTCTACTATGCCGGCGACACCAGCCTCTTCGGCGACATGCGGCTCATTGGCGAACTCCATGCGCCGGACATTGCGTTCCTGCCCATTGGTGACCGGTTCACGATGGACCCGTCCGCCGCGGCCCGTGCCGCCACGTGGCTCGGCGTGAAGATGGTGGTGCCCATGCACTGGGGCACGTTTCCGCTGCTCACCGGAACCCCGGCGGCCCTGCGGGCCCTGCTGCCGCCGGAGATCGAGATGCTCGACCTCCAACCCGGCGAGACGGCCGGCTAGGCG
>JABFRY010000162.1 GCA_013140955.1 Acidobacteriota bacterium | reverse complement strand
CCTTGGCAGCACGCCGCTGCCGAGGAACCTGTACTCGCATTCCGATCAGACCCAGCAGTGGCAGAGTTCGGACCCGACCGGCGGCGCCACGGGGTGGGGCGGCCGAGTCAACGAGGTGCTGGCGGGTGTGAACACCGGTCCGCTCCCGCCCGGCATCACGGTGAGCGGCGGGAACGCCCTGTTCCTGGCCGGCGCCAGCACACAGGGCCTGAACCTCTCGAACGTGCAGTCGCTGGGGTTCCAGACCTTCGGTGACGACGTGGTCAGCCGTGCGCGGCTGACCGCGCTGCAGCGGCTCCTGACGTTCGACACCGGGCTCCGGCTCGTCGGGGCCGCCAACGGCGTGCTCGAGGGTGCCGTTGACGCGGCGCAGGAGATCAACGCCGCGCTGGCGGGTGCGCCGCCACTGCCGGTGGCGTTCCCGACGAGCGGCATCGGGCGTCAGCTCGCCCAGGTGGCGCAGCTGCTGGCCGTACGCGGCACGCTCGGCATGAACCGGCAGATCTTCTTCGCCGGCATGGGCGGCTTCGACAACCACGAGGAGCTGCTGGCCAATCACCAGGGGCTGATGGCGACGCTCGACGAGGCCATTGCCGCGTTCATGGCGACGCTGGACCTGTGGGGCCTGTCGAACCAGGTCACCCTCTTCACCGAGAGCGAGTTCAACCGGACGGCCGATGCCAATGCCACCATCGGCACCGATCACGCCTGGGGCGGCACGCAGCTCGTGCTCGGCGGCGCCGTGCAGGGCGGGACGTACGGGACGTTCCCGACACTCCAGCTTCGCGGGCCCGACGATGCGGGTGACCGTGGCTACTGGATCCCCTCGATCTCGCTGGACCAGTACGCGGCCACGTTGGGCCGCTGGTTCGGCGTGCCGGACGCGAGTCTCGATGCGATCTTCCCCAACCTGGGGAACTTCGCGCCGAGGACCCTCGGATTCCTGCAGAGCTGAGCTGTCCGGGACGATCGGGCTGGTGCCGATCGTCCCGTCACCACACCGGGACCGCGCCTGCCCGGCGCGGCCCGGACGTCAGGGGCAGGTGGGGGCGAGCGACGTCAGTCCGGAGAGGTTGATGCCGCCGCTGCCACCGTCCCCAATGAGCAGGCCGTTCACCGAGACGCGGTGTCCTTCGTACCGGTCCAGCCGGGTGATGACGAAGCGCAGCGCGTACGCCTGATCCCCCAGCGGACGCGTGACGTCGGCCGGGTCGCTGCCGCCGCGCCGGACGCGCACGAGCGGCGGAACGTTCGAGACCACCCATTCGGTGCCGTTGCGCACCAGGCAGCCGACGACGCGGACCAGGCTGCCGCCGGGCAGCAGTCCTGGCCCGTCCTTGGGCACGATCTGCACGTTGGTCGCCGCTGCCGGCGAGAGTTCCGTCGAGCCGCTCGGCAGGCCGTTGGCCCGGAAGATGAGCGCGACCAGGTCGTTGTAGGTGGCTTCGGGCAGGGAGTTGCCGTTGCCGTTGGGCATGGCGGTCCGGACGTAGTCGATGAAGTCGACCACGCTCAGCTGCGTGTACCCCTCCCAGAACTTGGCGCCGCTCAGCGGCCTGGCGCCCGTGGCGTCGAGGGTGTGGCACGTGGCGCATCGCTGCCCGAACACACCCGTGGCGCGATCGGCTTGTGCGTCCGTATAGACGCCGTCCCAGACCGTCCGCTCCGCCGGCGCGGCGGGTGCCTGGGCGTGGGTCAGCGCATGGCCTGCCACCACGGCGAAGCTCGCAGTGGCCAGCAGCAGACAGGCGCGGCCGAGGCGGGAGCGAGACGGACGAGCCGGCTGACGAACGGGCGGACGGTCGGTGCCGTGGACCTCGTGCATGTCGCGCTGCCTCCTGATGGGAATTAGGGATCAGCCAGCCGGACGACGTGGCTGACGCGCGTATTGTAGCGAAGCGGGGGGGCGGGCCGCACGCGGAAGCGACCGACCTATAATGCCAGCGGTCGTCAGGGCCCCTCCCCGGGACGGGCCCATCCGCGCACTCGTGTCACGCTGGAGGACTGCGATGAAGACTGCAAGGACGCGTGTACAGACGTCACGTCGTGCGACACTGCGGCTCGGCGGCGTACTCCTGGCCCTCGCGATGGCGGCCCCGCTCTCGCTTTACGCCCATCACGGCTGGGGCGGGTATCTCGACCAGGACTTCGAGGTGACGGGCACGGTGACCGCTCCCGTGAATCTTGCGGGTCCCCACGGGGCCCTGAAGATTCGCGCCGACGGGCAGATCTGGGACGTCGTGCTGGCCCCGCCCAACCGCACCGAGCGCGCGGGGCTGACCGAGGACATCATCCCGATGGGCGCCACCGTGACCGCGCACGGCCACCGGCACCGGGATCCCAACCGCTTCGAGATCAAGACGGAGCGGCTCACCTGGAACAACCGGGTGTTCAACGTCTATCCCGATCGCGACTGAGCGGAGACGCAGGCGCGCGTGGGAGACGTCTTCGCCTGGCTGCAGGGATCGACGCTGGGGATGGCCATGCGCGAGTCGGGCGCCTGGACCTACCCGGTCGTCAACCTGCTGCACATCCTGGCGATCGCCACGCTCTTCGGCTCCCTGCTCGTCCTCGACCTTCGCCTGCTCGGCGCCTGGCGCCAGGTGCCGCTTGCCAGCCTGGCGCGACCGATCGAGCCGCTGGCCGCCGCCGGCTGTGTGGTGGCCTTGCTGACAGGTACGGCGCTGCTGGCGACCAATGCCACCGACTACGTCGGGAACGGCTTTCTGTACGTGAAGCTGCCGGTGGTCGCGGTGGGCGTCGCAAACGCGGTGGTGCTGCGGCGCACGGCGGCCTGGCGGGAGAAGGGGCTGCGTCCGCTCTCCGCGCGGGAGACACGCCGGCTGGCCGCCATGGGAGGCGTGTCCCTGCTGGCGTGGCTCACCGCGGTGACGGCGGGCCGGATGATCGCGTACTGGTAGCAGCCGCCCTGGTGCGCTCCACCAACGCTTCGCAGGTGGACGAGAAGGCGGCGGCGGCCGCCGTCCAGCTGTACCCATCGAGCGCCTGCTGACGGGCCGCGTCGCCGAGGCGCACCCGCGTGGCGCGGTCCCGCAGCAGCGACACCACGACCTCCGCGAATCGCTCCGGCCCGTCGGCGAGCGCGATGTCGCGACCGTCGGTGACCGGCAGACCCTCGGCGCCGATGGTGGTGGAGACGACAGCCCGTCCCATGGCCATCGCCTCGAAGATCTTGATGCGCGTCCCGCCGCCGAACCGCAGGGGCACGACGACCAGGTGCGCCCGTGCCAGGAAGGGCCTCACGTCGGGCACCGTGCCCGTGATGGTGATGCCAGGCTGTTCCGCGAGTGCCTGCACGGAGGCCGGGGGATTGCGACCCACGACGGTGAGTGTGGCCGGCACCTGGCGGCGGACCCGGGGCAGGATCTCCGACGCCAGCAGGGAGACGGCATCCTGGTTGGGCATCCAGTCCATCGACCCGAGGAAGACCAGCTCCGGCGCCTCGCCCTCGTCCTCAGGCCGCGGCCTGAAGTAGTCGGTGTCCACCGCAATGGGAATGGCCGACGTGTGGTGCACGCCGTAGGCGTCGGCCATGGTGCGGCAATCGTCCTCGCTCACCATGATGCAGTGGTCGAACGCCTTCGCGGCGCGCGCCTCGAAGCGGGCGAGTTTCCAGGCATCCTGCCGGAAATAGATCCGGGCAGCGAGGCTCTCGGCATGCGTCGCCTGCCGTGCCCGGATCATGGCCTCCACGTTGTGTTGGAAGAGCACCTTGGGTCGGATCGGCAGGTCGAGGCAATTGATGGCCGGCTGCAGGAAGTCGCACACGAGCAGGTCGTAGGGCGTCTCCCTCAGCAGGGACCGCAGGCGCTCCTGCATGGCCTCGCTTCGGTACTTGCGGACGGTGTAGGGCAACGGGCTCGGCAGGCTCGTGGCCAGTTCCGTGTAGAAGGCCGCCGAATAGCGGGGTGTCTCGTGCCAGGGCACCCGCTCGAGCCGCGCGCAGGTGGCGCGCATGCGTTCGAACTGCGCGGGATCGTCCTGCGCGCTCTCGAAACAGGCGATGGTCAGCTCGTGCCAGCGGGCGAGCTGTTCGACCAGCTTCGACGACCGGATCCGCCCGCCGGTGTTGGCGGGGTAGAACGGCCGGGGCGAGAGCAGCAGGATGCGCATCGGCTCAGGGCCTGGCCCCCAGCACGGCCTTCGCCCGTCCGAGGTACTCGACGCGGTCGTCGAGGCCGTTGTAGCCCCCGTTGATACGCCGGGTCACGGCCTTCACGTCGTCGCGGTCGGCCAGTGTGTTGAGGGCGTGCGTGGCCCAGAACCAGCACGCGACGTCGGCCGCGGCGAACGGGTCGCTCGCGATCTTCTGCGGTGCGCGCAGATAGTCGATGCCGGTCGCCTCGCTATAGGCGGTGTAGTTGCCGCGTCCCGTCAGCTGGATGAGACCACGGCCCTTGAAGCGGGGCCCGTCTCCCTCCGCGATATTGCCCAGATCGGCGCGCCCTTCGTAGGCCGCGCCGCTGGCGATCTCCTCGGTGTAGCGGAACGACGCGCTCTCGTGCGCGATCTGCGCGATGAAGTGCGCGATGCGGAGCGGGGTGGTGATCTGATGGCGCTTCATGCCCGCCACCAGCGGCTCGTAGAACCGGTTGAGCGACAACGGGAGCGCCCGCGGCATCACCACGCCCAGCTTCTCCTTCACCGGTCCAGGGGGCAGGCCCTTGAGCAGCGCCTTCACGGTGGCATCGCCTGGCGCCAGCATGCCGTCGGAGTCGCGCAGCCGCATCACCACCCGTTCGAACGCCTCGATGGCGCCGATGGTCTTTGCCCCGATGCGCCCGTCGACTTTGAGCGGCGCGGGCCGGGGTGCCGGGAAGCGTGCCACGTTGAGGTTGAAGAGCGCCTGAAACACCATGACGTCGGTCACGTCGTTGGTGCCGCTCGTGCCGACGCTGCGTGCGATACACATGAGGGAGTCTCCGGATGGACGGGGCGAGTCGTGTCGTGTCGTGTCGTGTCGGGACGATGGATGAGCGCGTGTGCCCCGGCGGCTCAGAGCGCGTCGAGGGCGCGTCGGAGCCGCTCATCGGCTTCACGCGCCACGTCGGCGACCGCCGGGTTGGCTACCAGCTCGAACATGGCGTCCGGGCGGGCGATGGCCACGACCACGGCCGCAGCCTCCTCCCAGAGGCAGACGTTGCAGGGAAGCAGCAACCCGATGGCGGCTTCGGCGCCCAGCGCGCGATGCGCCAGGTGCGGATTGCACGCCCCGAGGATCAGGTAGCGCCCCATGTCGACGTCCAGCTTCTGCTTGAGCGTGGCCTGGACGTCGATTTCGGTGAGGACGCCGAACCCTTCGGCTTTGAGCGCCTCAGCAACCCGTGTCCGCACCTCGGCGAATGCACGCCCGGGCAGGTGCTTGATGTAGCCGTAGCGCGTCGTCGTCAGGGCAGCGGTCACGGTGGTCCCCCCAGGGGTGTGGCCCCCGCGGGGGCAGATTGTGCGAGCGGCCTGTCAAATCCACACGGCTTCCGGCTTAATTCTGCATCCGGGAAGACTTTGGCGAAAGGCGGAAGATTTCCGGGGCGTTGTCGCAGGGGTTTGGCGTCTTCTCCGCGTCGAGTCGATGGCCGGGCGTTTGCTCAAGGGGCGGGCGGAGGACATCGACGATGCTTGCGGATATCGAGCGGCGACAGGCCCTGGTCGAGCTGCTGGCCCAGCCCGACGCCCCGGACATGAAGCGTGGCCACCGGCTGCGGCTGGCCGGTCGCCCTGACCGCCACCAGCTCCTGCCGATGCTGGCCGCCGCCTACGTTCAGTCGCGGCTGCTGGAACTGCGGGCGTGCGAGGAGGACGCGGTTGCCGAGATTGCCCACTGAGTGACGGCGCACACGCGCGCACCGAGGAGGTCCGCACCAGCGCAGGAGGCCACTCGACCAACGAGGCAGGTACACGAAGCACTCAACCAGGAGGCCCTCAATCAGGAGGCCCTGGAGGTCGCCCAGGTCTGCCGTGCGCTGGGCGCGACCGGATGTGCGCGACACCAATGCCGAGCACCGTTCCGGCGACGTTCATCACCACGTCGGTCGCGTTGGGGTAGCGCTCCGTTGTGAAGACCTGGAGCAGTTCCGTCAGCAGGGAGATGGCCAGACCCCAGGCCAGCACCGCCAACGGGTGATGACCGGCTCGCCGGGCGAGGTAGCCGAACGGCACGAAGAACACCACATTGCGAAAGGCGTCGCCCGCGCGGAAGAACTGGAACGGGATCCAGGCCACCCGTGCCCAGTAGGGGCGTGGTCCGAGGTGCCGCCACGGCACCCCGATGCCCAGCCAGACGACCCACCACGCCACCCACGCCCAGGGCCATCGCATCCCGGATCCTGCCTCCTCACCCGTCCCTTCGCTTCCGATCGCCCGCTGACGCACCCCGACGCATGGTCGCACGGACCGCGTACCGCCTTGCGGTGGTGCCGGGGCGGCGCTAGAGTGCAGGACTGTGAAGCGGACTGTGAGGCGTACGGTGAAGCGCAGCACCACGGGGCCAGGACGGTGAGCAGACGAGAGGGCAGGGGGCGTTCCCTGCTGACCCTGCTGGTCGCGTGTGGGGTGGCTGCGGGTGTGCTGGGTGGGTACAGCGCCTCGGCGCAGCAAGCCGCCCGCCGCCTGTGGTACCAGGCCTACGACGACGGCCTGCGCGCCGTCGAGGCGGGGCAGTGGCAGGACGCAATCGAGAGTCTCGAGCAGTCCACACAGGGCGCACCAGGCCCGGCTCGCCGGGTGCTGTTCTACGGTGACCGGGTGGACGCGTTCAACCCGGACTACTACCTCGGGCTCGCCTATCTCGAAGTCGGCCGTCACCAGGACGCGAATGCCGCATTTGACCGAGTACGACAGGCGCGCCTCGTCCAGTCGGGCGACCGTCTGTACGACGCGTTCGTCACGCAGTCCACGCGCGCGGCCTTCGAAGTGTCGCTGCAGAGCGCGGAGCAGCGGCTGGCCGCTGGTGATGTCGACGGTGCGCGGGCAGCGGCCGCCGAGGCCGCGCGGCTCGGGACGAACCCTGCACGCGTCCAGGCATTCAATCAGCAGATCGAGCAGCGTGCGACAGCGGCGCTGGCGGCACAGCAGCCGTCCCCTGGGGAGCCCGCGGCCGGAGCGGCAGGCACACTGGCTGCCGAGGCCATCACGGGTGCGCAGGGTCCGCCGCCCTCGCCCCCGACCGCACAGGCGGCGACCGCACCCCTGACGACAGCCGCCGCTACGGCTCCGCCTGCCGCATCACCGGCGGCACCGCGTCTTTCCCCCGCGGCCATCCCGCCGCCCGCGAGCGCCGAGGTCGCGAAGGCCGACGCCGTCATCGTGCCGCCGCCTCCGAGGGCGACCCTTGATGCCATGACCGCGGCATCGGGCGAGCGGGCTGCCGTGGCCGCGTTCCTGCGGGGCAACTATGCGGTGGCGGAAGGGGTCCTGCGCCAGGTCGTCGCAGGGCAGACGTTATCGCCGCTGGCGCAGTTCTACTACGCGTGCAGCCTCGCCGCGCTCGTGGTGACCGGCGAGCGGGACGCCTCGAGCAGCGCCGAGGCGCGTCAGGCCCTTCGGCGAGCGGGTGCCCTCGACCGCTTCGCGCGCGACCAGCGGTACATCTCGCCCAGGATCCTGGCCGCACTCGAGGTGGAGCCGTGAGCTCGCGGCCGTCCGCGCCT